>CAMGRE010000019.1 GCA_946061355.1 uncultured bacterium
GGATAAGATCCCGGGCTTTGTGCTGTTTGTCGGGATTGCACTGGCGGAATTCCTGTGTTGGTGTCCGCAGGTGATCCTCTATAATTATCTGACATATCTGGCATTGATGGCGGGAACGATCCTGCTCTATCAGGGCATTGTGAAAAATAAGCGTAGCCTGTTTGTGCTGGCGGGACTGGTGCTCGGACTGGGTGTGGGGGCGCGCTTTTCCAATCTGACACATATGGCGCTGGTCCTCGGACTTTGGTATTATGCCTTTTTAAAAAGATGCAGGATCCGTGAGGTGATCTGTGACACGATCTGCTGCATGGGAGGCTATGTGGCGGGAATCGGTGCATTCCTGTTGATGATCGAGATGCAGTATGGCCTCGCAGGGTATTGGGATATGCTGTTCGGACTGCAGACGATGACGGACAATGCAGCCGGGTATTCGGCTTCCGATATGATTATGGGCGCTTTTATTGACTATGCGGGCAGCATGAAATGGGGCATTCTGTTCCTGATCTATCTGGCATTGGGACTAGTGTTGTTCGGGATCAAACAGGGAGCTTATGAGAAAGTCAAAAAAGTATGCTATCTGGCCGGATTTGTAGTGCTGCTACGTCTTGTATACGGCAGAGGAATGTTCGGCCTTGACTACAATACGTATTTTTCCTTCTTCTGGTGGGTGTGCCTGTTCAATGTTGCGGCAATCGTGTGCTGTGCGCTGGCATTGTTCCGGAGGAATGTTCCGGATGAAATGAAGCTTTTGGCATGTCTTGTGCTTGTCACGATCCTGATTCTGCCGCTCGGAAGCAATAACAGATCGCATCCGGTGAACAATGATCTGTTTCTGATCGCGCCGGTGACACTGTATCTTTTGCAGCAGTTTCTGCCGAAAAACTTTCCGGTACGTGCTGTGGCGGCAGGCTGTCTGGCGGTTCTGCTGGTACAGAGTGTGAATTTTGGCATGACTTTCGTGTTCCGCGACGGCACTTTTGCAGAAAAAAGAGATACAAAAGTAGAAAATAATGGTATACTAAAAGGTATGTATACCACAAAATCCAATGCGGACAGTCTCACGAGCCTCACAGACTATTGCGAGAGAGAGGGACTGCGGGGGCAGCCGGTGATCCTTTACGGGGATATTCCGGGGATTTCCTATGTGATGGATATGCCCTCCGCCATCACGAGTACATGGTCAAATCTGGAATCGTACAACATGACGTTCTGGGAGAGGGATTTTGGGAAAGTGGAGTCACAGATCGACAGTGTGCGACCGGTCGTGATGATCGGAAAGCTTTATGAGCCGACGGACGGGAAAGCCGCCAGCCTGCATGACTTTCTGGACAGATATGGCTATACGCTTGATTTTGAGACCGACAGGATCGCAGTATACAGATGATCCCGGGCGTGCAAAACAGCATTCCCATCGTCGGAACTTACAAGGAGAATGACAATGATCGTATTTAATGTACCCCCTTTTACGGGAAAAGAGATGGAATATATCAGTCAGGCAGTAGAGAATCAGAAGATCTGCGGTGACGGTGAGTTTACAAAGAAATGTAATGAGTGGATTGAGAAGCGGACAGGAACAGGAAAATGTCTCCTGACGACTTCCTGCACCCACGGTCTGGAGCTTGCGGTGCTCCTGTCCGGCATCGGACCGGGCGATGAGGTCATCATGCCTGCTTATACCTTTGTCTCAACGGCAGATGCCTTCGTGCTCAGGGGTGCGACTCCCGTGTTCGTGGACATCCGTCCGGACACCATGAATATTGATGAGAAGAAGATTGAAGCGGCGATTACTGAGCGGACGAAGGCAATCGCTCCCGTGCACTATGCCGGAGTCGGCTGCGAGATGGATACGATCATGGAGATCGCGAATCGTCATCATCTGATGGTGATCGAGGATGCGGCGCAGGGGATCATGTCCACATATAAGGGACAGGCGCTGGGAACCTTTGGCGATTTCGGGGCGTTCAGCTTCCATGAGACGAAGAATTACAGTATGGGCGAGGGCGGCGCGCTCCTGATCCGCGATCAGAAATATGTGGAGGAGGCTGAGATCCTCCGGGAAAAAGGAACCAACCGGAGCAAATTCTTCCGCGGACAGATTGACAAATACACATGGGTGAATTACGGATCTTCTTATCTGCCGAGCGACATGAATGCGGCATATCTGTATGCGCAGCTTGAGATGGCGGATGAGATCAACGAACACAGACTGGCGTTGTGGGATCAGTATTACGAGGAGCTGCTGCCGCTTAAAGAGCGCGGGATCCTGGAGCTTCCCACGGTTCCTGAGGGATGCGTCCACAATGCACACATGTTTTATATCAAGGCAAAAGATCTTGAGGAGCGCACGGAGCTGATCTCTTATCTCAAGGAGAACGGTATTCTGGCAGTGTTTCATTATATTCCGCTGCACACGGCTCCGGCGGGCAGACAGTTCGGCAGATTCCACGGGGAGGATGTGTATACCACGAAGGAAAGCGAGAGGCTTTGCCGCCTTCCCATGTTCTATAAACTCACATCGGAGGAAGTGAGCTATATTACCGGTAAGATCAGGGAGTTTTATCATCTATGACGGATGAAAAAAGGAAATGCAGTCAAGGGAATACCGGAACGCAGTGCGCTGAAAAAAGTTTCAGTGTTACATTGCGACGTACGGGCATTGCGTGTCTGACCGTTGCGCTTCTGTGGATGTTACTCGCACTGTGCTTCGACTTTACGTATGCTCTGAATGACGATACGGCGCTGAAGGATATCCTGTCGGGAACTTACACCGGCGTGCCGGAGGCACACAATATCCAGATGCTTTATCCCCTGAGCTTTGCGATCAGCTTCCTTTACAGGCTGGTTCCGGGAGTGCCGTGGTTTGGCGTTTTCCTGTGCCTGGCACAGTTTGGGGCGGTCTGTGTGATTGCTTCTGCGGTTCCACAGTACCGGGGCTCTGCTTTTGTTATCGCTCTTTCGTTCCTGCTGTTGTTTTCGACAGAACTTGTTTTTATCCAGTATACCGTGACGTCAGGTTTTCTGATGGCGGCGGCCATGGTGCGTTTTTATACGGCTTCCGGAGATGATACCTCTTTTTTCAAAGACCACATTCCGGAGATCCTGCTTGTGGTATGTGCGTTTATGCTCCGGACGGAGATGGCGCTTTTCCTTCTTCCGCTTTTCTTTTTGGCGGTTCTGTTTCGGTGGATGAAGGAAAACAGTTTTTTTAGCCGCCAAAACGTGATACACTATGTGGGACTGCCCATGATCCTCTTGGGATGCATGGCATTGTCGGTTGCAGCCGACAGGGTGGCATATGGCAGTGAGGAATGGCAGACATTCCGGCAGTTTTTTGATGACAGGACTTCTGTCTATGATTTTTACGGGATTCCGGATTATGAGCAGAACCGGGCATTCTATGAATCCATCGGGATCGACGAGACGCAGTATGAATTGCTTGTCAACTACAATTTTGATCTGGATCCCGCCATCGATGCACAGGTGATGCACGAAATCGCAGAGTATGCAGCCTCCCATCAGGAGGAGTCCTTCGGACGGAGACTGTATCTCAGCGTTTATGAATATGTTTACCGCTTTACCCATGGACAGGAGCTTTGTTTTGATCTGTTGGTGGTGTTCGGATATTTCCTGCTGTTCCAGATTGCAGTGCGAAAGAGGAAACCGGCGCTTCTCGGGAAGCTGTTTCTTCTGTTTTCACTGCGCAGCGCGCTGTGGCTGTTTCTCCTGTTCAGAGGGAGGGCGCCGGAGCGCATCACGCATCCGCTGTATCTGATGGAGCTTTTGCTCCTTGCGCTTCTCTGGTGGTGTGATGTGACATATAGTGCTGAGACCGCAGAAGCGCGGCAGGACAGCCCGGATGACAGGGCAGCGGTGCGCAGATATCGTTTTGCACAGTACACTGTGGGTATTCTGATGGGACTTTTGCTCATATGCTGCGGAGCGGTGATGATCAGGAAGACGGTCGATGAGGCCGGACGCAGGGAGCAGATCAACACGGAGTGGCAGGAGGTAAAGCAGTATTGCCGTCAGCATCCGGATGTGTTTTATTACTTTGATGTGTATTCCACCGTCGCGTACTCGGAGAAACTGTTCTCCGACACGGATCCTTCGTATCGCAACTTTGATCTGCTTGGCGGGTGGATTGCCAAGAGCCCTCTGGCGGAGGCTAAGCGATCCTGTATGGGAATGGATACGGCAGACAGGGCGCTGCTCTCGGGACAGGCTCATTTTATCACGGACGGCATGAGACCGGAGAGCGATGTGGCGCATATTGTTGCTTACTTTAAGGCAAAAGGGATAGACGTGGAGCCGGAGGTCATGGGACGGAGCGGTTCCTTTACGGATTATCGGATAAATCGGCTTTGACAGGCGGATGCCGGCATTACGGCAGACATGAAGGATATGCCGGAAAGCGACAGAGACAAAAAATACTGGAAGGTTGAGAGAATGGACAAAAACCGGAAACAGATCATAGGGGATCATGTGATACTGCGGCCGATCACGGACGCGGACACGAACAATATCGTCCGCTGGCGCAACAGTGATCATGTGAGGAGAAATTTCATATACCAGACACTCTTTACTCCGGAGAGCCACAGGGAATGGCTGCGGGACAAGGTCGGCACGGGACTGGTGGAGCAGTTCATCATCCATGAGAAGGACAAGGATATGGATGTGGGCAGCGTATACCTGCGCGATATCGATCAGACACACAGACGTGCCGAGTTCGGCATTTTTATCGGGGAGGAGCAGGAGATGGGACACGGGATCGGCTCGGAGAGCATCCGTCTGATCCTGCAGTATGGGTTTGAGGATCTGAAGCTCCATAAGATTTTTCTGCGTGTGCTTGCCGACAATGAGATCGCAAAGCGCTCTTATGAGAAGGCCGGATTCATGCAGGAGGCATATCTGAAGGATGAGGTGTGCATCCGCGGGGTGTATAAGGATCTGATCCTGATGCGCATACTGAATCCCAGGGAGGGCTATCATGGATAAGATCAGTTACGTGATTCCCTGCTACCGCTCCGAGCTGACTCTGGGGCATGTGATTGAGGAGATCAGGCAGACGATGCAGGATGAATTGTCTGCATACAGCTATGAGATCATTCTTGTCAATGACGGGTCACCGGATAACGTCATGGGCGTGATCAGGGAGTACTGTGGAAAATATGATAACATAAAGGGGATCTGTCTTGCCCGCAATTTCGGGCAGCATGCAGCTCTGATGGCGGGATTCAGACAGGTCTCGGGGGACATCGTGATCTGTCTCGACGATGACGGACAGACGCCGCCCGCTGAGGCCGGCAAACTGATCCGTGAGATTGAGGCGGGCAGGGATGTCGTGTATGCGAGATATGCGAACAAGCAGCATTCGGCATTCCGCAATTTCGGCAGTCACGTGAATGAGCTGATGACACGGATCATGCTGGGCAAGCCGAAAGAATTATATATTTCCAGCTATTTTGCAGCCAGGCGGTTTGTGATAGAGGATGTGGTGCGTTATGAGAATTCCTTTCCGTATGTGATCGGTCTTGTCCTGCGCACAACCAGAAATATCGGCAATGTGGATGTGAATCACAGACAGCGCGAGCTGGGTCGATCCGGGTACACGATGAAAGCGCTGCTCGGGCTGTGGTTCAATGGCTTTACGGCATTTTCCATTCTGCCGCTGCGCTTTGCCACTATGGTGGGAGTGTTCTGTGCCGCCAGCGGATTTTTGTATGGGATCTACACGATCATCAGGAAGCTGCTGATACCGGATGTTCCGATGGGGTTCAGTTCGCTGATGTCGGTTCTGGTATTTATCGGCGGAATGATCATGCTGATGTTAGGGCTGATCGGCGAATATGTGGGCAGGATCTATATCAGCCTGAACAATTCTCCCCAGTATGTGGTTCGGGAGATTGTGGGGCAAAAGGAAGATAGCAATGAACATTAGACTGAGCGAACAAAAGAAGAACGGGATTCTCTGGATCAGCGCGGCTTTCTTTTTTGCGGTTTATCTGTCGTTATGTTTTAATGACAATGTGTGGACGGATGAGGCATTTACCATCGAACTGCTCAGGGAGAATTTCGGCGGGATTGTTCTCGGAACCGCGGCGGATGTGCATCCGCCCTTATATTATCTGATCGCAAAATGCTTTACCCTTGTGTTTGGGAGCAGTCTTCTGACGTTAAAGATCGTCTCGATCCTTCCGATGATACTGTGTATGACATGGGGCGCTTTTCGCATCAGAAAGCTGTTCGGACTGCGCACGGCGCTTTTGTTCAATGTACTGTTGGCAGTGATTCCGTGTACCATGGAGTATGCCGTGCAGCCCCGGATGTATTCCTGGGCAATTTTCTTTATTACATTTATGGGATTGTGGGCTTATGAGGCATGTATGGAGGGCAGGACAGCCTGTTTTGCGGGTGTGATGCTTACCTCTGTGGCGGCGGCATATACCCACTATTTTGCGTTTGTGTCGGCGATCCTGATCTATGGATTTCTTTTTCTGGCGCTCGTATTTACCGGGCAGAGGAAAGGGCTGCTAAAATGGCTTGTGTCTGTTGTGATGTCGCTGATCCTGTATCTGCCGTGGCTTCCCTATATGGAACTGCAGGTAAAGGGAGTGTCCAAAAGTTACTGGATCGAAGAGATCACAGGAGAAACGATCAGGGAATTTTTTCCGTTTCTGTTTGACATGGGGATCCCGTTTACCACGACTGTCTGGATGGCGCTTCTTATCATCTGTGCGGTAGTGTCGGTGTATATGATGACACGTGCACAGGACAGGGCGGTTGGGATCTATGCACTGCTCTTGTTGCTCGTTCCGGTCGGGACGGCGGTCACAGGCGTGGTGGCGTCAAGCCTGATCCGTCCGATCTTTATTGTGCGTTATCTCCTTCCCTGTATGGGACTTGCAGCGTTGGCGCTGGCGATCACGTTGGGGCGTTATGTGCCGAAACAGGTGTATCTCGCGGGACTTTTCTTTTTCCTCTGTGCGGGTATCGTTGACTACGGTCAGTCCGTATATCGGGAATATCAGTGGACGCATACCGCGGAGACGGAGCAGTTTCTCGCGGAGCATGTGAAGGAAAACGACATCATTGCTTACAATTATGAAAGCTATGATTTTGTATATGACTATTACTGGTCAGATGAGGAGAAGGTTCTGTGGCAGGACATTGATCTGGACACTGCCTCCTACGATACGATCTGGCTGTTAGACACGATCTACTGGCCGTATCCCACGGATGAATATCTGGCGGAACATGGCTGGCAGCGCCGGTTTATGGGCAATTACGGGATTGAACACAACGATTTCAAGATCTGGGCGATAACAAGGCAGTGAGTGGAATATGGATAATTTGCATAACACAGATAACAAAAAGAAAATATCGCTGCGTGTGATAGCAATCTTCGTATGTATGGCAGCGGGGTGGTTTCTGGTATTCCCCATTGGTGTGATCCGGGATACGAAGATATCGAGGACGGCGGCGGATTACAGCATGAATACGGGACCTGTCGGCGAAGTGGCCGCGATCCAGGAGTTTGTGCCTGCTTATGACAGACTGCAGTCACTGGGAGTGGATATCGGCAAGCTTGACGGCAAGGCGGATCAGGGCACGTTGTATCTGGAATTTTTTGATGCGGATCTGAACGCTTTTGCAAGTATTCCGTATGACATCCATGAGATGAATGACGGTACACTGACGGATATTCCCGTGAATCTGAAGCTGAAAGCGGGAGAGCGGTATTATGTCAGTGTGCGGACTGAAGATACGGGTGATACGCCGCCGATCCTCCATTACCGCTCCAAATCCGGAAACGGACCGGAGGAAAACCTGAATTTTTATTATGGCCCCGGGGTGATAGAGGATGCCTCGGCAAATATACGATATACCTATGAGATCCCGCTGAATCCGGGGCAGATTTTGTTCTATGACAGTCTGATCCTGCTGGCCGGACTTGTTCTGATGTGGATGACAGGATCTTTTCGGAATCACAATCCTGAGGAAAATAAAGTAATATGACATTTGATGGAAAGATAAATGATGAAAAACTGGAAAAGCGGATCAAACTGGCGGCATATACGATTGTTGCCATTGTCGCCGTGGTATTTCTGTTTTTTGCGGTGATCCGTGGTGTGTTTGGCGGCACGGTATGGGACAGGGCGATGTATGTTCTGGCCTCAGTGTTGTTTGTTGGGCTGCTGTGGTATGGCATCCGCCAGTTATCCTTTCTCTGGCTGTTCAGACAGCTTCTGGATCCGGAGAACAGGGGAGACTTTGTGCAGGCGGGGTGCTATGCCTTGATCTGTCTGATGACGCTGTATTATTATAATTCAGGAAGTGAGTACGGTCATGCGGTCGGCACCAGAGTGATCAACATTGCGTTTGCTGTGGCGATCCTGTGCCTCTATCGCAGAGAGGAATGGAGACGGTTTCTGAATGTGGCGGTATTGGCTGCGGTCATCGAATTTTTTGCGGCTGCCTTTCTGACGGAGAACGGGACGATAGAGGGTTTTCCCGGTGGACTGTTATCATTGTTGTCAGCAGCTACGGCGGGAATTTATACGGTACTGCTGCTCTGCCTGGCAGTGAGAGCTTTCCGTGGAGAACTCCGCCGTGATTTTTCCCGGTATGCGCTGATTGTGGCAGTCTTTTTTGCGTTGATCCTGGTATTCCGCAATACGAGATACTGGCCTTTCTCTGTTGTGATTCCTTTCGGAACGCTGTATCTGCACCGGCTGGATCGGGCGGGGGAAGACAGGCTGCTTCGGAATTTCAGCTATGGAGTAATTCTTGCATTCTGGCTGATGTTTGGCGCTGCCACACTGTTCCGGCCCTATTACAGCTTTGCGTTTACGAGATATCCGGGTTGGTTCTCTTCCGTCGCTTCGGCGGGACTGTTCTGGATGCTTGTGTTTGGCTGCACGCTGAGCGCGCTCCTCGCAAAGTTTCAGAGATGCAGCAAGGTATCCTATCTGTTTTTTGAACTCCTGACGCTGGGGGCTGTGACCTCCCATGCGTTTATGTCGATGTCAAGAACCAGCCTGCTGGCGATCGGTGCATTCTGTCTGGTGACATTTGTGCTGATCGAGGCGGTCCAGTACAGAGACAGTATCAGGAAGATGGCATATAAGGCGCTGTTGGTGATCCTGCCTCTGTTTTTTGCGTTTCCGGTGGTGTATACTGTGACCAGATGTATGCCTGCGGTGGTGGCACGTCCGATCAAGGTTACCGGCGCGGAGTTTTTCAGTGATATGATCCAGAAGCATGAGCCGATCGATTCCACCAAATATATGAACATTGCGCAGTATGGGGAACTGTTTCTTGAGAAACTGGTAGGCATTGACATCAATCTGACCAGTATCACCGGAGCCGTCAGTGGCCCGGGGGACCGCACTACGGATGAGTCGGGAGAGGCGGTATTTGATGAAAATGTTGTGGCTACCGAGGAACGGGACGGACAGGTCTATACAGTGAAGGATTACACGTTTTCCAATCCGGATGAAGGGGATCCGACGAACGGACGATTCGATCTGTTTCAGATCTATGCAAAGCACCTGAACCTCACGGGACATGACACGATGATCGTGGAGGATGCGGAAACAAATACTACAATGTTCCATGCTCACAATACGTATATGCAGGTGGCGTATGACCACGGGATTCCGGCGGGAATTGTATTTATCATCCTGCTGTTTGGAGCGTTTGTTTACGGTGTTGTTTATTATAAAAATAACTATTTGCAAGTAAGTTTTGCCATACTGCCTGTAATTGTGGTAATATCTTTTATGACCGCGGGAGTCACGGAGTGGATCTTCCATCCCAGCATTCCGATCGGGTTTGCGCTCCTGTTTATATTGACACCGCTCATGTCGCGAAGCGAAAAACATGCGGAGTCATAAAAGGGTAAATGACAATGAAAAAGATAGAATGGAATTATAAACTGATTACCAGACGTGCGTTTTTGATCACGTATGACATTATTGCAGTGATCTGCAGCAATTTCCTTTCGCTGCTTCTGCGGTATGAATTCCAGCTGGATACCATTCCGGAATACTTTATGAATGCCGTGTGGCTGCATCTTCCGATCAGTATCCTGATCACGCTGGCAATTTTCTATATTTTCAGACTGTACCACAGTCTGTGGGCGTATGCCGGTGTGAATGAGATGCAGAATATTCTCGTGGCATCTTTTTCCAGTGCGGCGCTGCAGGGGGTTACCCTTTTGCTGTTTGACCGCAGTGTGCCCAAGAGTTATTACTTTTTCAATGCCTTCCTGTTGGTGGGCTTCACGGTGACAAGCCGTTTTGCCTATCGTTTCGCCAGAGAGGCGAGACGGAAGAAACATAATAAGAACAACAGTATTTCCGTTATGATTGTAGGAGCGGGCGATGCCGGCAACACGATCATCAAGGAGATCAATTCCAGCTATTTCAGCACCATGCGGATCCGGTGCATCATCGATGACGATCCGCAGAAATGGGGAAGATATATCCAGGGCATCAAGGTTGTGGGCGGCAGGGACAAGATCGTCGAGAATGCGGCGCTTCATGAGATCGATGAGATCATCATTGCGATCCCGTCGGCCGGACGCCGTACCATCAAGGAGATCGTTGAGATCGCACAGCAGACGAACTGTAAGCTGCGGACGCTG
The DNA here is from genome assembly GCA_946061355.1 of uncultured bacterium. GTDB lineage: Bacteria > Bacillota > Clostridia > Lachnospirales > Lachnospiraceae > VSOB01. The sequence continues at coordinate 10,649 of CAMGRE010000019.1, forward strand.
CCGGGCATGTATCAGCTGGTGAACGGCGAGGTCGATGTGAGCAAGCTCCGCGATGTGGATGTGGAGGACCTGCTGGGCAGAGATCCGATCAAGGTGGATCTGGATTCGATCCTCGGCTATGTGAAGGGCAAGAAGGTGCTCGTCACCGGGGGCGGCGGATCGATCGGAAGTGAGCTGTGCAGGCAGATTGCATCCCATCAGCCAAAACAGCTGATCATTCTGGATATTTATGAGAACAATGCTTACGAGATCCAACAGGAACTTAAGATCAAATACCCTGATCTGAATCTGCTGGTGCTGATTGCCTCAGTGAGAAATGCAAGACGGATCAACAAGATCTTTGCGACATACAAGCCGGATATCGTGTATCATGCAGCAGCGCACAAGCATGTGCCTCTCATGGAGGTCAGCCCTGACGAGGCTGTGAAAAATAATGTCTTTGGCACATGGAAGACGGCGCAGGCGGCGGCGGACAACGGCGTGAAGAAGTTTGTCATGATCTCCACCGATAAGGCGGTCAATCCCACCAACGTGATGGGCGCGACCAAGCGTATCTGTGAGATGATCATTCAGACGTTTAACAAATATTATGACACAGAGTTTGTGGCGGTGCGTTTCGGGAATGTACTCGGCAGCAACGGCAGTGTGATCCCGCTGTTCCGCAAACAGATCGAGGCGGGCGGTCCCGTGACGGTGACGCATCCTGATATCATCCGTTATTTTATGACCATTCCGGAAGCGGTATCGCTGGTTCTGCAGGCGGGTGTCTACGCGAAAGGCGGGGAGATCTTCGTCCTCGATATGGGGGAGCCGGTGAAAATCCTTGATCTTGCTAAGAACCTGATTCGGCTGTCCGGCTATAAGGTGGATGACGATATCCGTATCGAGTTCACGGGACTCAGACCCGGTGAGAAACTGTACGAGGAGCTTCTGATGAGCGAGGAGGGCATGCGGGAAACCGAGAATAAGCTCATCCACATCGGGAAGCCGATCGAGTTTGATGAGAGGAAATTTTTTGTGCAGCTGAAGCAGTTAAAGGATGCTGTGGAAAATGAAGCGGACGATATCCGTACCATGATACAGGAGATCGTTCCGACTTATGTTCCGAAGGAGTGATTGAGGATGGAAGGTCAGAATCAGAACAGAAAGAGAATTTATCTTGCTTCTCCTACCATGCACGGTCTCGAGCAGGAAATGGTCAAAGAGGCTTTTGACACCAATTGGGTGGCACCGGTCGGACCACATGTGAATAAACTGGAGGAGGAGATCGCGGAGTATCTCGGTGTGAAGTACGGCGCGGCGCTTTCCGGCGGTACGGCGGCCGTTCATCTGGCGATGAAGCTGCTCGGCGTGAAGCGCGGCGATGTCGTTTTTTCCACGGCGCTGACCTTTGCGGCAACATGCAACCCGATTGTCTATGAGAATGCAACGCCGGTATTCATCGACTCTGAGCCGGACACCTGGAATATGTCGCCGGAGGCGCTTAAGAAAGCATTTGAGAAGTATCCTCACCCCAAGGCGGTGATCTGCGTGCATCTGTACGGCACGCCCGCGAAGCTTTCAGAGATCATGGCGATCTGTGAGGAGCATAACGTTCCTCTCGTGGAAGATGCAGCAGAATCTCTGTCCGCCACTTATAAGGGAAGACAGACCGGATCTTTTGGGAAATACGGCATCATCTCTTTTAACGGAAATAAGATTATCACGACCTCCAGCGGCGGTATGATCGTCGGCAACGACAAGGAGGATATTGACAAGGCGAGGTTCCTTGCCACGCAGGCGAGAGATCCCGCAAGACATTACCAGCATTCCCAGATCGGGTACAACTACCGGCTGAGCAATGTGCTGGCAGGAATCGGAAGAGGACAGTTCAGATCTCTGGAACTTCATCATAATCTGAAAAAGAAGATCTACGAGACCTATAAGGCGGCATTTGCCGATATCCCTGAGATCACGATGAATCCGCTGAATCCGGACGGCGAAGCAAATTACTGGCTGTCCTGCATGACGATCGCACCGGACTGCGGTGTGACACCGCTCATGATTATGGATGCGCTCGATGCACAGAACATTGAGTCCAGACCGATCTGGAAGCCCATGCAGCTCCAGCCTGTCTATGCGGACTGTGATTTCTTCTCCCATCTGGATGAGGGAAGCGTGTCGGAGGATATTTTTAACAGAGGGCTTTGCCTTCCGAGTGATATCAAGAATACCGATGAGGACATGGAACTTATTATCAAAACGATCCGGGGCGTATTCGGACGGTAGGTAATTATCGCAAAGCAAAACCATGAAAAAGAAAAAATTAGAAAGGAGCGGAAAGGTGTACAGACGCTATATCAAGAGAATCCTTGACATCATCATATCAGGCATCGCACTTCTTCTGCTCAGTCCCGTGTTTCTCGTTCTGGCGATCCTTGTGCGGACGAAACTCGGCAGTCCGGTGATCTTTCACCAGGAGCGTCCCGGGTACCGGGAAAAGATATTTACGTTGTGTAAATTCCGGACCATGACGGATGAGCGTGATGAGAACGGGGAGTTATTGCCGGATGCGCGCAGACTGACGCCGTTCGGTTCCTTCTTGCGCAAAACAAGTCTGGATGAACTGCCGGAACTCTGGAATATCTTTAAGGGCGATATGAGCCTGATCGGGCCGAGACCGCTGCTCGTCGGCTATCTGCCATATTATACCGAGCGTGAGCGGATCCGCCATACGGTGCGGCCGGGGCTCACAGGGCTCTCGCAGGTGAGCGGCAGGAATTTCCTTGGCTGGGATGAGCGGCTTGCGAAGGATGTGGAATATGTGGAACACCTGAATTTCCTTATGGATGTGAAGGTGTTCTTTCAGACGATTGCGGTAGTGTTTCGAAGTGATGATGTCTCCGTAGATTCCGAGGCTGTGGAATGTTACCTGTGGGAGATCCGGCAAAAACGGGAGGACGAAGTGATAGATCATGAGTGAAACAGGCAGAACCGGACAGATTTATAACGAGATACAGACTCCCTGCTATATTATCTACAGGGAGGAGCTGGATCGCGGCATCGAGGAATTGAAGCAGGCGCTGGCACAGTACTGGCCGCGTGCTATTGTCGGTTATTCCTTCAAGACGAATGCGCTGCCGTGGGCGATGATCCAGATGAAGCAGGCGGGCTTTTATGCGGAGGTGGTCTCCGAGGATGAGTATGACCTTGCAATGAAGCTTGGCTTTGAGCATGTGATCTACAACGGACCCGTGAAAGGAAAGCGCAGCTTTGATGATGCGTTGAAACGCGGATATATCATAAATCTGGATGCCAAGAGAGAGCTTGACTGGCTGGAAGCGTATGCCGGCACAGACATCGCAGTCGGATTGCGGGTCAATTTTGATGTCGAATCAGAGTGTCCGGGCGAGACCTCCGGCGGACAGGAAGGCAGCCGTTTCGGTTTCTCGTATGAGACGGGAGAATTTGCCGAAGCGCTGGAACGATTGAAGAGGATGAACATCAGGCTGGCCGGGCTGCATATGCATTGCGGTTCCAAGACCAGAAGCATTAATATCTACAGGGCGCTTGCCCGCAAGGCATGTGAACTGAAGAAGGAGTTTGACCTGAATCCGGATTATATCGATCTGGGCGGCGGCTATTTCGGCGGCATGCCGAATAAACCGCATTTCGCAGATTATGTGAAGGCGATCCGTGAGGAGTTGTTACCGGCGTATTCTCCGGAGGACACGACGCTGATCATGGAGCCCGGCACATCGATCATCACACCGCCGATCGAGTATGTGGTCAGTGTGGTGGATGTGAAGAAGACATATGCGGGGCAGTTTGCGGTCACCGACGGTAGCCGTATTGACGTGGATCCCTTGCACAGAAAGAGTTCTTACTTCTATGAGGTGCAGTCGGAGAGGACATCTTCCCCGGGGCAGAGTCCTGCAGCTTTTTCGGAACAGGAGCAGACAGCACCGCAGGAGCGGAAAACAATTGCGAAGCAGACGGTCTGTGGTTTCACCTGTATGGAGGACGACAGGATTTTTGAGATGAAGGATCAGCCGGAGCTGCGAGTGGGAGACCGCATTGCTTTCAAGAAGTCGGGCGGTTATACGATGTGCCTGACGCCGTTGTTTATCCGGTATTTCCCCAGAGTGTATGTGGAGGAAGCGGGAACATACAGGATCGTGCGGGATGCATGGGGACCGGATGAGTATATGAGTGGGAGTCACCTGGTGTGACAGCAATGTCGGAAAGGGCAATATCCATAACAGGAAATGGGAGCATAAGGCATATGAATATTTTGATCGCAAGCTGCGGTACGAGAAATAAGATCATACAGTACTTTAAGAGAGCGATGGCGGGAAGAGGCAGAGTGGTGGCAACGGACTGCAATCCGAATGCGCCTGCGTTGTATGATGCGGACTGCCACTATATCGTGCCGAGGATCACGGCGGATAATTATATGGATGTCATCTATGACATCTGCAGGAGGGAAAAGATTGACGGAATCCTTTCCCTGATTGATCCGGAACTCTCCCTGCTGGCGCTTCATGAGAAGGAATTTGAGGCGCTCGGTGTGAAGGTGATCGGCTCCTCCTATGAACTGTGTGAACGGACGCTGAATAAATGGGAGATGTATCAATGGCTGACTGCTCACGGCTACAAATGTGCCAGATCCTATATGGATGTGGATACGTTCCTTGCAGATGTACAGGCAGGAGTGATTAGTTATCCCGTCTTTGTGAAGCCTGCAAAAGGGAGCGCCAGCATTGCGATCTCCAAGGCGGAGGATGAGGAGACGGTACGTCTGCTCATGAGCCACGGAGAGGAAATGATGATTCAGGAATTCCTCGATGGGCAGGAGATCGGTGCAGACTGCTATATCGATATGGTAAGCGGGGAGACAGTGTCCGTGTTCACGAAGAAGAAACTGGTGATGCGCGCCGGTGAGACGGACAAGGGCATTTCCTTCCGCGACGAGCATCTGTTTGCATTGATCACAAAATTCATCGGTGAGTCCGGTTTTCGGGGACAGATTGACATCGACCTGTTTGATATTGACGGTGTTTATTATATTTCCGAAGTGAACCCCCGCTTTGGCGGAGGATATCCGCACGCCTATGAGTGCGGTGTGGATCATATGACATTGATCTTAAACAATCTGGAGGACAGAGCCAATAAGTCCATCATCGGACAGTATGAAGAGGGACTTGTCATGATGAAATATAATGAGATCATGGTGCGCAGAGCATGAAGAAGGTTTTGATTGCCATCAATTTTGATGAGGGACTTTTTAATTTCAGAAAAGAACTGATCGAGGCGCTCATCGCAGCGTCTTATGAGGTGCATATCGCGCTGCCGGATGGGGAGTATATTTCCAGACTGAAACAGATGGGATGTATCTTCCATGAGACAGCTTTCCGCAGGCGGGGAAAGAATCCACTTGAGGAGTGCAGACTGATCGCCCGATATAACAGGATCCTGAAGGAAGTGCGTCCCGATGTGGTTCTTACCTATACGATCAAGCCGAACCTCTATATGGGAATGCTCTGCGGTATCCACAGGATTCCCTATATCACGACCATCACGGGGCTTGGCACTGCGGTGGAGGGAACGGGACTTCTGCAGAAACTGACGCAGATGATGTACCGGATGGCAATGCGGAAGGCTTCTGTCGTGTTTTTCCAGAATACAGCCAATGAGAAATTTTTTGCAGACAAAGGGATCGCTTCGGGGCGTCACAGAATGCTGCCGGGTTCCGGCGTCAATCTGGAGCATTTTTCCTATCAGGAATTTCCGGCAGAGGGACCGGCAGAGTTCCTCTTTATCTCGAGAGTCATGAAGGAGAAGGGGATTGAACAGTATCTGGATGCCGCGGAGGCGGTTCGGAAGAGATATCCGGATACAGTCTTTCGGATCCTGGGGTTCCTTGAGGATGATTATGAAGGGACAGAGCGGTTTCAGCAGATGGTGGAACAGGGAATCGTCCGGTTTGAGGGAAGCGTCGAGGACGTGGTGCCATATATCAGGAACAGCCAGTGCACCGTGCATCCTTCCTTTTATCCGGAGGGAATGTCCAATGTGTGCCTTGAGAGCGCTGCCTGCGGGCGTGCCGTCATCACGACGGACAGGGCAGGCTGCAGGGAGACCGTCAGGGACGGTGAGACAGGCTTCCTGGTGAAAGAACGCAACAGCGCGGATCTGACGGAGAAGATCATGCGATTCTTAGAGATGCCCGCCGAGGAACGCGAGCAGATGGGACGGCGGGGCAGAGTTTATATGGAGAGTTGCTTTGACAGACGGATTGTGGTAAAACACTATCTGGATGCGGTGGCGGAGCTGACAGCGCAGCAATGAGGACCGGCATACCGGGTGGATGAAAAATAGAAAGTAAAAACAAGATGCACAGCGGAGGAATAAGAAATGTCTTTATATGAAAAGCTGGTAAACAAAGAGGAGAAGCTTTCCCTGGTGGGACTTGGCTATGTGGGTATGCCCATTGCGGTTGCATTTTCCAAAAAGATCAATGTGGTAGGCTTTGACCTGAATCAGAAGAAGATCGAACTGTATCAAAACGGTGTCGATCCCACAAAAGAGGTGGGTGATGAGGCGATTAAAGCCTGCGCGGTTGATTTCACCTGTGACGAGACGAAGCTGCGGGAAGCAAAATTCCATATCGTGGCGGTTCCCACACCGGTGAATCCCGATCATACGCCGGATCTGACACCGGTGGAGGGCGCCAGCAGGGTGCTGGGGCGTAATCTGACGAAGGGTTCCATCGTTGTGTTTGAGTCCACGGTTTATCCCGGTGTGACGGAGGAGATCTGTGTGCCGATTCTGGAGAAAGAATCCGGCTTAAAGTGCGGCGTGGATTTCAAGATCGGTTATTCGCCGGAGCGAATCAATCCCGGAGACAAGGTACACAGACTGGAGACGATCACCAAGATCGTATCCGGTATGGATGAGGAGACACTTGATACGATTGCCAGAGTGTATGAACTTGTGGTGGAAGCGGGCGTATACCGTGCACAGTCCATCAAGGTGGCAGAGGCGGCAAAGGTCATCGAGAACAGCCAGAGAGATATCAACATTGCCTTTATGAACGAACTTTCCATCATCTTTAACAAGATGGGGATCGACACGAAATCCGTGCTGGAAGCGGCGGGAACCAAATGGAATTTCCTGAAATTTTTCCCGGGACTGGTGGGAGGTCACTGCATCGGCGTGGATCCCTATTATCTGACCTATAAGGCAGAACAGCTGGGTTACCATTCCCAGATCATCCTGTCCGGACGCCGGATCAATGATGACATGGGGAAATATGTGGCAGAGAGTCTGATCAAAAATCTGATCAAGGCAGACATTCCGGTTAAGAACGCGAGAGTGGCGATCCTTGGCTTTACCTTCAAGGAAAACTGCCCGGACACCAGAAATACCAAGGTGATCGATATTGTGAAGGAACTGCGTGAGTATGGCATTGAGCCGATGATCACCGATCCTGTGGCGGACAGGGCGGAAGCAGAGAGAGAGTACGGCGTTAAGCTTGTTCCCCAGGAGGAGATCAGGGACATGGATGCCGTAATCCTTGCAGTTTCCCACAGGGAATTTGAAAGCCTCACGATGGATGACATCGGAGGGCTGTTCTCCGGAACACATCAGAAGAAGGTGCTTTCCGATATCAAGGGCATGCTTGACAGGGAAGCATATGAAAGTGCGGGATACCTTTACTGGAGGCTGTAGAAGTG
>CAMGRE010000020.1 GCA_946061355.1 uncultured bacterium
AAACGAGAAAGCCACGTAATGTTTTTCATTACACACATAGATAATTTTTTCATAATAGCCCTGGCGCTTCGCGGCGTCGGGGCACTCCTCATTTCTGAGGTAAAATTCCCCTAGATCACGTATCCATACATAAAGATAAAATGGCAGATGCTTCCTCCCATGACAAACAGGTGGAAGATTTCATGACTACCAAAGTTTGCATGTCTGCTGTTGAAGATCGGCAGCTTCAACGCATAGATCACACCGCCAACCGTGTAGATCACACCTCCCGCCAGGAGCCACAGAAACGCTTTACCCGACAACGATGCAAAAAGCTCTCCAAACACCAGCACACATACCCAGCCCATCGCAATATAGATAATGGATGAAAACCATTTGGGACAGTTGATCCAAAGCAGAGCCACAACCATACCGGCTGCCGCCAGTCCCCATACCAATGCAAGCAGCGGATACCCTTTCTCATGATCCAGTACCAGCAGGCAGACCGGCGTATAGGAGCCTGCAATCAGAATATAGATCATCGTATGATCGATTTTTCTGAGGATCTTCTGCATATGCTCCGAAACAGAGGCTGTATGATAAAGGGCGCTGGCTCCGTATAGCAGGATCATGCTGAGCATGAACACCACCATGGCATGAAGCCCCAGCTTTCCGGAACAGATCTCCGCCTTAACAAGCAGCGGGACAGATGCGAAAACTGCCATCATCATCCCGATAAAATGTGTGATCGCGCTACCCGGTTCTCTTATTGTAATCTGCATATGCAGCCCTCCATTCTTCAAAAGCCATATGATGTGGTTTTCAAAACTACTTGTTGCGTTTTTAATACTATACCATATTATATGCGCTGTCAACCAAAGAATGTATCGGATTCTGATCTATTTTCTAATCTTCTTCGATCACCTGAATCTCCAGATAGTCAAACGGAATGGTCTCAACAAAATTGTCCTGCGTAAATCTTGCCTTCGCATGATGCTGAAATTCTTTTACCGTAGCTTCCAGCCACATGGGTTTACCAAGGTCAAACTGATAACAGCACTCCTCCAGCGCATGGAATATTTTGTGCGTCCTGGTATCCGTTCCCTCCTCACAGATCACGGCATCTTTTACCATATGATTATCTTTCCAAATCTTGCACCATAAACGAAACATAAGAAACTCCCGGAATATTTTATTCTTTTCATCATAAGATGATATTGTGCTGTGCGCAAGCAAAAAAGAAATCATCTGCACTTTTTCACAACAAAGATTAAATTTTTATTATTTTTTTGTTACTTTTTCACATTTCATACTGTTTTATGCTATAATATACACGAAAGTAATGAGCAGTGCAGGCACTGCAAATTCATATATCAATCAAACCGAGGTAACACTATGGAATTCAAACCAATCCGCAACAATGATGTGGATTCCTGGAAGGAAGTCAATCTGATCTACAACTCCGCTCTCAAGGAAATCACCACGAAACTCGAAATTCTCAATGACGAATTTCAACATATACATCGCTACAACCCGATCGAACATATCAAATCCCGGTTGAAATCGCCGGAAAGCATTGTCAAAAAGCTCAAAAAACATAATCGGGAATCAACTATAGAGAATATGGTGGAATACGTCAATGATATCGCCGGCGTCCGGATCATCTGTTCCTTCACATCGGACATCTACCGGATCGCCGATATGCTGCGCAACCAGAACGATATCAAGGTATTGTCCATAAAGGATTATATCAAGACACCAAAACCCAGCGGTTACAAGAGCTATCATATGATCGTATCCATCCCCATCTTCCTGTCAGACCGTGTCGCAGACACTAAGGTAGAGATTCAGATCCGGACAGTCGCAATGGATTTCTGGGCAAGTCTGGAGCACAAGATCAATTACAAATTCGAGGGAAATGCACCTGATTTCATCAAGAAGGAACTGGTGGAATGTTCCAAGATGGTCTCGGATCTGGACGAGCGTATGCTCTCCCTGAACGAGGAAGTCACGAAATACAAAGAGAAAGAACTGGAAGCAAAGGAAGCATAAAGGGACTGTTCATATACAGCCCCTTTTTTGTGTCTTTTTGATACAAAATGGCTGCTGCATTACGCAACAGCCATTTTTGTTTCAACATTTCACACGGATTATTCCGCATATCCGTTCGGATTCTGCTTCTGCCATCTCCAGGAGTCCTCGCACATCTCCTTGATCCCATACTCGGCTTCCCAGCCAAGCTCGCGCTTTGCCTTGGACGCATCGGAGTAGCAGGTGGCGATGTCGCCGGCACGTCTCGGCTTGATCACATAAGGGATCCTGACACCGGATGCCTCCTCAAAATTCTTAACGATATCAAGCACGCTGTATCCAACACCCGTACCAAGATTGTAGATCTCCAATCCCGGATTCTCCTCGATCTTCTTGATCGCTTTCACATGGCCTCTCGCCAGATCCACCACGTGGATATAGTCGCGGACACCCGTTCCGTCCGGAGTGTCATAGTCATTTCCAAAGACGCCGAGTTCCTTCAATTTCCCTACTGCCACCTGTGTGATGTAAGGCATCAGATTATTCGGGACGCCGTTCGGATTCTCACCGATTGTTCCGCTCTTGTGCGCGCCGATCGGGTTAAAGTAACGAAGCAATATCACATTCCATTCCGGATCCGCCTTCTGCATATCGGTAAGGATCTGCTCCAGCATACCCTTTGTCTGTCCGTAAGGATTCGTGATCTCACCCTTCGGACATTCCTCCGTGATCGGGATAAATGCCGGATTGCCATACACGGTTGCAGAGGAGGAAAAGATCATATTCTTTACATTATGCTTTCTCATGACATCCAACAGAACCAGTGTACCGGAGATATTGTTGTAATAGTACTCCCACGGCTTCTGCACGGATTCACCCACTGCCTTCAGGCCTGCAAAGTGAATACAGCATTGAATGGACTCTTTTGCAAAGATATCCTCAAGCGCCTCTCTGTCCAGAATGTCCGCCTTATAGAATTTCACAGGCTTGCCTGTGATCTTTTCCACGCGCTGTAAAGATACCTCACTGGAGTTGCTCAGATTATCCACAACCACTACATCATATCCTGCCTGCTGCAATTCCACTACGGTATGGCTGCCGATATATCCGGCGCCGCCTGTCACTAATATTGTCATAGTTCCTCCTGTTCCGGAAAAAAGATATCTCCTTTGTTTTTTGTTGTCTTGTTATGTTCAGTGTAGTTCACTTCCATCCGATTCACAAGATGCGAATGTTACACAAACCTGTCAAAATGTTGTCTGACTGTCATATACCCAATCTGCCCACAGATCGTGAAACACTGTACGGCACCGTCCGGCCACGTTTCAGAGCGTCACACCGTTCTTACGAAGCAGTTCTCTCGCCGTATCCACCGAATCCACGCCGACCTTGTTCTTGATCGGGGCAAACTCCTTCTCGCGCACCACTTCAAAGGGCAGACAGGAATCGAGTTCATGGATCATGTCAAGCACAAGCTGCTCGTATTTATAGCCATTGGGACTCTCGGGTGACACTTTATTTCCCTCTTCATCGAGACAGGGAATCTTTTTCTCCACCACATGCAGCGGCAGATTTTTGTCCATGATCTTCTCCAGATCCCTTTCGCGGAAAAGATAATTCAGAATCACTCCGAAATTGTAAGCAGGCTGTCCTTTCTCATCCTGTGCACTCTTAAGTTCATCCGTCAGTTCATAATACTCTATGATGGAAGGTCTGCCGTCCTCAAGGCACATCACGCCGACCTTTTCATCCGGATTTGCCTTTCTCACCACTTTGGAACCCACTGCACAGTCCTTCGCGATCACTGCTCCCACAAACACGGGATCCGCAATGCGCTGCAGCACATTGTCCACCGAAAAGACATTCAGCCACTCGATTCCGTGGCTGCGCACGATATCATTGACCCCACAGCGCTCCATGGAAACAAACCATCCGCCGTTGCCGTTCGGTGACGTGGAAATCTTCCCTTTTTCCTCCATAAAAACTTTTCCGTTGTAATCGGAAGCAGGCGCCATCTCCTGTTTAAAGAAGGTAATATAATTTTTCGGATAGCCGAAATAATCATGCTCATCAAAAAACTTTACCGTGACATCATGATTCTTATCACTTGTCATGACAAAAAACGGAACATAAGCGCCGCTTTCCTCCACAACGTCCATGGTATTGTGGATCAGACGCTCAAAAATGTACATCGGCTTCGTCAGACCGATATCATACATGCCCTTCGGCGCGTCCGATCCAAGCCGCGTCCCCATGCCGCCTGCGAGCAGGACCGCTCCGACCTTTCCCTCACGGATCGCCTCGAGACCGATCCGCTTATACTCTTCCCTGTGCGCCTCGATCTCATCCAGTTCCATCGCAGACAGCGGTGTGATCTTCCCCCTCGCGGACTCACCCGCCGCCTCCTTTTCCCCGATCTGAAGAACAGAGAAATCCGTTGCGCCAATCTGGTCAAGCAGTGCCCGCTTCTCCTCCTCCGTCAGCGTATCATAGTATTTGAGCACGTGCAGCTGTCCGTATTGCTCTAATTTTTGGTATGCCTCCTGATAGTTCATGTAAATCCGCCTCCTTTTCTCACGAAATCCCTTAGTATTCTTCAATCCGCCGCTTTCCCTATGTATACAGATGCCTGTTTACAGGCGATTATCCGGTATTGTCAGTGTGCCGACCTTCACCCGGTTCCACACATCATGATGAAGTTTATAGTCATGATGGCTCAGTTCTTCCTCATAAGCGTCTCCCGACACGGCCGCGTCCTCATACTCACACTGCTTCTCAATGCAGAAATACTCCGCATACTTCTCCGCTGTTCCGATCTTTTCCATTGCAGAGCGGATATCCTCCTCACTGATCTGAAGCGTCGCCTTCTGCGGATCCGTCAGCTCCTGATAATATAGTTCCGCCTTCTCCTCCACCGTCGCCATTTCCTCATCCGTCAAGGAAACTCCGTCCCGGACAGCCATCCGGTAAAAAATCTCGTCATGAACCACCGTGTCTACAATGCCGTCCTTTACCATCTGGTTTACGAACCGGCTGTTGACACGCGCGCGCCAATACTTCTCCGGCTCATCGAAATCATACTGCAGCGCCTGCTCCTGTACGGAAGTCTCCGTATCCAGTATCCAGAACGCCATGTCTTTTAATGTGATTGACTGTCCGTCCACCTCGATCACGGTATCCTGCAGGTGCTCTTCCACCGCAAAACGGCTCTTCCACGCCGAGCGCACTGAAAATATGCCAACCAGCGCCGTAATCAGAAGGATAACGCCAATCACAATCTTCGCATCCCTGTCAATCTTTTTCATATTGTTCTTATGCCTCTCAAAATGACAGAGAATCAAAGAAATCTCTGTCCCCAAACAGTTCTTCCTTCCTGCGGAGCATATGTGCCTTCAGCTCTGCAAGTTCATTTCCAGTATCGGCTAACAGCGCGTCAAAGTTCTGTTCATCCACACCGCCGCATTCCAAAAGCAGATCAAAATACTGAGGTTCCTGACCGTGCTCATCTCTCACGACTTCCCATGCTTCCTCGCTGGAACAGCCTTTCGTATGGCTCTTTAGATATTCTTCCAGCCACTTCTTTCGCTCTGCGCTTAAGCCCATATCGTTCATCAGGCGTAGCATACAGAGCCTCACTTTGGCTCTGCGCTTCTGATTCAGGAAATAATTCAGGTCATTATCCCTGCCCTCGTAATCCTCTTCCCCACACAGCAGGGTCTGCGAATAGCCGTCCCTGTCCGGCCGCTCGATCAACTCCGTCAGTCTGGCATCCCACTGCTGCAGCCAGGAGGGCGTTCCGGCCGCAGCCACATCCAGCAGATATGGCGCGTCCAGCTTATGTGCCGTGGCTGCAAGAAGCCTGTCACACTGCTCCGGCTCTGACATCTCTGTCATAATCATTGCCTCCAGATTTTCGCACTGGAGAAAAGCTCCCTTTTCAAACAGGATCTTTCGTTTGGGAAGCCAGATCCTCTGAAGTCTGCCGCAATAAGCGAACGCCCATTCCCCGATTCTGGTAATTCCCGAAGGAAGCCTGATCTCCATCAGACGCTTATTGCTCAAGAATGCTTTCCGGCCGATCGCAGTCACCAATGCGCCGTCAATGTAATCCGGCAATTCCACCTTTGCCGGTCCATCCTTCCAGTTCAGGATGCAGACGGTATTCTCTTTGATCTCATACTGAAAAGCTATGCCTTCCTCTGTCCATTCCTTTATCATGCCATGCAAAGCGGCTACAGCTGAAGAGCCGCAATCTCCTCCTGCAATTCATCCCTGCGCTCCGAGAGCAGCAGCTTCTCATTATGACGCGCATAATCCTCACAGCCAAACATACCGATAAATCTGGCGCTGTGCTCACCCACCGTAAGCTCCGTCACAAGGATCAGCATCTCATTTCCATCTTCAAAGACGCGCTCCACAAATGCAAACAAATGATGAAGCCTCTCCTTCACCGCCATTGTATTCTGCTTCATCTGAGCTGTTTCCGCGTTAAAAAGCTGCTCTATCTGGCTAAATTCCACAGGCATACCCGCCTTGTTCTGTGTGCACTGCTTCTGTGTCCTGTACAAAAAGGCAATGGCTCTCTTTTGCTTTTTCTGCTCCGTCTTTGACAGCGAATTGGCTTTCTTAAGCGATATCATGCGCTTTTCCAGACGCTCCGCCTGCGCTTCCAGAAGCTTCTCCACATCGGCTGAGCCGTCTCCTTCCGCCGACAGCGCTTTCACCGCCTTGAGCGAAAGGATCAGCTCCTTCAGATAATCCGCCGTCTCCACAATCTCCTTCATATCCGCCTGTACCGTATCAAGCAGCATTCCGAGAAGTGAGAGGCGTTCGTCAAAGGACGCCGCCTTCGCACGCTCACAGGCTGATTCCGGCGCCTGTCCCATAAGAATCTGAGGAATCTGATAATCCCGCTTATATTTCTGATACAGGTCATAATAGGCCGAAAACTCCCTGGCAATCTTGTCATTGCGGATATACTGACTGATCAGTTCCTCCTCAACCGGAAGCTTCTCCTCCTCATAGAGCTGTAAGATCTCGGACAGATCCTCCCAGCCTCTCGCCGTCACGTAGGTCTTGCCCGCCATCGTCGCTTCGATCCGGTAGAAATGATCCTTCTTGATGTCCAGATAATTGATGATGGCATTGTGGATTCCCTGCTCTACGGCATATTCCTTCCACGTCTTGTAATCCGCCTCCACATCCAGGATCTTCAGACGGTCCATCGTCACCACATCGAACTCTCTGACCGATTTGTTGTATTCCGGCGGATTTCCCGCCGTGACTACCACCCACCCGTCCGGCACTTTGTGCCGTCCGAAAACTTTATACTGTAAAAACTGGAGCATGGACGGCGCCAACGTCTCCGACACGCAGTTGATCTCGTCCAGAAACAAGATCCCTTCCCTGACACCGCTCTCCTCCATCGTCTCATACACGGAGGCGATGATCTCACTCATCGTATACTCGGAAACCGAATATTCTTCTCCGCCGTACTCTTTCTTATTAATGAAAGGAAGTCCCAGCGCAGACTGTCTGGTGTGATGCGTCATGGAATAGGATACCAGCGCGATCCCGAGTTCCTGCGCGATCTGTTCCATAATAGCGGTCTTGCCGATTCCGGGCGCTCCCAGCAAAAACACAGGACGCTGGCGCACCACGGGAATCCGGTATTCCCCAAACTCATCCTTTTTCAGATAAATCCTGACACAATCTTTAATGTATTCCTTCGCCTGCCTGATATTCACGCCTCATCCTCCATATCTTCATACAGCACCACCTGAACTGCCCATGGCGGCGGCGCCATACGGTTATCATCATCATTCAGAAATGCAAAGATCACATCATAATCCGGCATAACTTCCGGATAGATGCCATAGCCGTCCGTGAAATAGATCAGCCCTTTCAGATTCTCGAACTCTCCCGCTTCCCGCAGAGACTGGATATAGGAGAAAACAGGGCGAAAATCCGTGGAGCCAAAACCTTTCAGTTTTCCTTCCCGCAGAAACCTGTCAAAGTCCGCATCACAGGTGATCTTCGTGTCGCTCTGAATCTCACTGTCGCATTGTATGATGTGCACATTGATCTTCTGGAAAAAGTTCTCGGTTCCCTTCAGAATTCCATACGTCTTTTTGAGAAAGCCTTTCACCACAGGTCCCCTGCACGATGCCGATGTGTCAAGCGCAATGATGAACTCTTTTACCTTGTGCGCCTCCTTATATTCCAGAGGTTCCACAAGCGGCATATTGCCGTAGGTGGACAACCCGTAGGTGTAATAAATATAATCAAATTCATCGGGATTAACCTGTATACTCTCTCCCATCACGCTGAAACGGCGCAGCAGCTCCGCATAATCATACTTCTCTCTGTTCGCCTCAGCCAGATTCTCCTCCAGACTCTCCGCGTTATTTTTCCCTTTGGAAAAGGTCTTCAGATCCGTCTTTACCCGCTGGCTGATCTTCTTCCACTGCTCCATCGTCACAGTGAGTTCCTCACTCTTTTCCCAAAGGAAATGACTGTCTTTGTAAAAAAGCTGGTGCAGTTCCTTCTTTTCACCCGGGCCCATACCGTTCAGCTTAAAATACCGGTAGATCTTCTCCGCCGTCAATCCGCCGGCATCTTTTTTCATCCAGTACAACTTCTTTCGGGACTGCTCGTCCTCCGGAAGCGCCATGCTGGGGAGATCGAGTTCCAGTATGGTATTCTCCACCGCCATGTCCGCCGCCACATCCCAGTATTCCCTGTCCACCGCATCATAGCGGAAGCTGTGATAAAAGATGCAGTGCAGCAGTGCATGAAGCCAGATCCTTGCGATCGACGCCGGCTCCTTCTGATAAGTCCTCAGCACATATGCGGGATCATAGTACAGGAAAGCACCGTCACATGCCACTCCGTCAGACACCCGTCCGGCCATTGGCCGCAGAGAGGCAGTCGCCGTATCCAGGAAACGCAGATGCATGATCATATTGTCTCTGGCAAGTCCCATCACCTGAGACGCCAACGTCTGTATTTTCTGTTGTCGTTCTTTGCTTCGGATTTCCGTATCCATCCGGTAAAGCCTCCCAGATTACAAACAGGCAGACCTGCCGGTCCGCCTGCCCTGTGCTTGTCCATGTCATTCGTCCAAACCTGTGCTGAACAGCTATGAGAAACTGATATTTCTCCCCTTCTGGGCGATGGCGATGTAAGTCTTACCGGTATTCATCTGGATCTCATTGCCATAATCATCATAATAAACGGTAGGCGCGTACTCCGCTGTCTTCGCCCATCTCACATGAATTGCTTTTCCTTTTGTAAAATAGTATCCGTCAGATGTATTGTCAATATTCTGGAAAGACAGATACCCCTTCTTGTCCAGTTTCTGCCAATTGGTGTACTGAACGATCACATTCGCAAACGCGATCTGCTGTCCGTTCGCTCCGTCCACCTGCGCTTTGCCATGAATGTTCTTCTTGTATAATCCTGTGGCAGTATCATAGGTAAAAGCACTCTTGGTATAAGGGAAAATGCCTGCCAGATTGATATTGTTTGCCGTCTTTGCCGCCTCGCCATACTGCTCCAGCGTATTCACGCCCTGGGCAAAAGTAAAATGCTTCGCATTATAGTATTCCGGGCGGACATTCAGAGAGTATCCCAACTGTCCGGCTGCCTTGGTGATACCGCTTGCACTGATATAGGCATTGTGAGGAGCTTTCCTGTCGGAAGAACGGAAGAACTGTCCCGCACCGGGAGCTTCACCGCCCACGCCATACTCATATGTACCGGAGAGATTATTGATATCGGGCATTGTGATCCTGTCTTTCATATAAACGACGCCACCAAAGTGAACAAGGATCGGATCCCATTCGGTTGCTTCCGGAATGTAGTACGCACGGCAGCTTCTGATGTTGCCGATCTTGGAAAGTCCCTGCCAGTCGTCAATCACCGCAAGCTGCCTCGAGATGTCGCCCTCCTCCATGATCTCATAAAGGATCTTGGCATGGCTGATGCCATAAGATGGCTGCGCGATCGCATCGGTCGGCATCATCACCGCAATCGGACGTGTGGCCGCCTGGGCTGCACTCACAGGTTCATTCGTATATACACTTGCAACGGTCTCTTCCGCCAGTACATCCTGTGCCGGAACGGATAACGCAACAGCAGCCGCTGCAGTCAGCATGGTAATCATCTTTGTAATCTTGTTGAATCTCATCGATACCCTCCTTCTCAATCTGAGCATTTTTCTCTATCTATAGTACCGCATTTCCATGTCACGGTCAAACAGATTAGAGGAAGATTCTCACAAAATCTTTCCGTGCTGTCACCATTCCGTTTTCCCGCGCATATTTATATAAAAATGTTTATAGGAGCCACTTATGGAAATATTTGAAGAATCCGTTTTTGCAGAAAAAACACCGGTCTGCAAGCCGGAAGCAGAGGCAGGTCCCGGAACAGCGGAACAAAACGGAGCCGAACCGGTTCCTTTCCCTCCGCACAATCCCTGCGATCGCAAAACGTGCGATGATGTGTTCAAACAGTCAAATTATATCTGCGTTCCCGTCAAGGTGAAACCCTTTGCAAAATCCGGTCATCCCATGGTGCGCTGTGAGGGTTGTCCCGTGGTCACACCGGGTTGCGAGTGCGAAGGACATGTAGATGGAAACTGCGATTTTACAATTACACAGAAATTGTCCATCAGCCTGCCCGTATGCTTCGGCGCCGATGTGAAGATAGAGCCCACCAGAGTGCAGTGCGGGGAAGTCAAGAGCAATTGTAAGCCGAAGCCGTAACGGCGGAATGCTGCGGTGAGATTTCCTGTAATCAAAGCGGCGGAATGCATTCGAGAAGTGTCTTAGTATCTGCCATTTTCAAGAAGAACGATGAACAGGGTGGCGAGGACTGTCTGAGCACTGCCGGTTTTCAAATCTTTGGATTCCCGGAACCTTCACGGGGATTTCCTAATTGTTTTCGGGCGGACCGCTTATTATGCCGCTTCTGCGGAACTCGCTTCCGCTCAGACAGTCCTCGAAGCGGCGCATATCCGCCCGTTAAAACAATAAGGAAATCCACCGCTTGATCCCGATGTCATCCAAAGAATTGAAAAACCGGCAGATGCGAGTTCCGCAGACACCCTGCTATCGAACATCGTTCTTCTGAAAATTCGCAGATACTTGACACTTTGAGAGCATTCCGCCGCTTTGTATTACAGGAAATCACATATCCGCAGCAATCCGCTCAGTACTCCCGTATGTCACGGCAGACGGTTCCCGACAGTGCGAGCACGCAAATCAGATTCGGCACAGCCATCAATCCGTTCATGATATCCGAGAAGTCCCACACCAGTTCCAGCGAGCAGACCGCCCCGATGAATGTCACAAGTCCGTATGTCATGCGGTAGAATATGCGCCGACTCTGTTTTCCTGCAAGAAACGCAAACGCACACTCTCCCTGGTATTCCCATGCAATGATGGTCGCAAACGCAAACAGCGTCATACCGATACTGACAATAAACGCACCCGCCTCTCCGAATGTAGTGCCAAATACTGCGATCATCAGTTCCACGCCCGTGAGCATCTGCCCACAGTCATCCCGGATCCCCAGCACACCGGAAACCGCCAGCGCCATGCCTGTGAGCAGGCAGAGCACCATCGTATCAAAAAATACGCCCGTCATGCTGATATAGCCTTGCCTCACCGGATCATTCGTGCGCGCCGCAGCCGCGGTGATGCCGCCCGCGCCCAGCCCCGCCTCATTGGAAAACACGCCCCGCGATACGCCGTAGCGCATAGCGGTCATCATGCCGCCGACCCCGCCTGCTGCCGATCGCACGGAAAATGCCTGTGTCAGGATATCCACAATCCCCTTCTGCAGATATGACGCATGTGTCAATATCACCGCCAGGATCCCGATGATATAAAAAAGCGCCATTCCGGGCACCAGATAAGAGGCAAATCCGGAAATCACCCCGATCCCGCCCAGGATCACGACGATGACGATAATCGTCAGGACAAGCCCCGTCTCTGCCTCCGGCACACCAAAGCTTTTCCTGACAGACTTTGCGATCGCATTCGCCTGCGTCATATTTCCCATGCCAAAAGAAGCAAACACTGCAAAGAAAGCATACATTTTTGCCAGAATGTGTCCTGCGGCTTTGTTCGGAAAAGCACGTTCCAATGTATACATCGGTCCTCCTGCCGGTCTGCCTCCACGTGTACGAATCCTGTATTTCACAGACAGCTCACTCTCCGCAAATTTGAGCGGCAGTCCAAGGAATGCAGCTGCCATCATCCAGAAAAGAGCGCCCGGTCCCCCGAGCACCATCGCCGTTGCCACTCCCACAATATTTCCGATGCCGATGGTCGCCGCCAGTTCCGTCATCAGCGAGGATACAGGCGATATTCCCTTCTCCTTGCCACGCTTTCCATCCCGCAGCATTTTTTCCCCGGGAATCCCGCTGACCATATCCTTCTCAGGAATTCTGCCGACTGCACACCCGAGCGCGTACCCCAACCGCCTGACAGGAAGGAAACGCATCCGTATCATGAGGAAAGCGCCTGTTCCGAGCAGAAGCACCAAAAGAGGGATCCCCCACACAATGCCATCCAGAGTCTCCATCCATCTTCCCAACACACTCATTTTGTCATTTCACATTCCCCGCATCTTTTGTTTCATTATATCTGTCACTTGTTCGGAATATACTTCATAAACTAATAGAAACAAAAATATCGGAGTTTTTATGCAAAGCTTTAACCCTTTTGAAGAACGGCCCATGATGCTGGATCAATTATTCCTGGACTGGGATCAGATGTCACCCTGTCCCTACAACAAAGAAACGGTCAACCCCTACACGAAATGCCGCATTGTCCTGATGAACGGCACGGAATTTGAAGCGCAGTGGTTCAGTCATAATTTTTCCCGTCACTGCACCAACAATGATATCAGGCGGGAGCTTGCCATCGTCAGACGCCAGGAGCAACAGCAGCAAAAGCTGATCAGCTGTTTAAAACCCCGCGACGAAAGCATTCTGGAGCACACAATCACCTACGAACAGCTTGCCGTGGATCTGACCGCAGTACTTGCCAAACAGGAAAATGACTGCAATGTAAAAAACGCTCTGAATTTTGCATTGCTGGAAGACTTTGACCATTTATACCGCTACTCCAACCTGCTCGATTACGAATACGGGATCTGCCCCGAGAAGCTCGTCGGTGGCTATACAGAGATCACGCCTGCCAGACCGACCATCTCCGAGCACCGCTATCCCGCCGACAGCATTTTCCATCATATCGACAATAAGACGGCATCGCTTGCCACAATCCTCAATGTCGGCATCATCACTGCCGCCGAGCAGCAGACAATGAACTTTTACATGAATGTCGCAGCGCTTTATGAGAAATCAGATCTCGGCAGACGGCTGTATCAGGAGATCGGTCTGATCGAAGAGGAACACGTGAGCCAGTACGGAAGCCTGATCGACACGAATCCCACGTGGCTGGAAGGTCTGCTGATACACGAGTACACAGAATGTTATCTGTACTATTCCTGCATGATGACAGAATGCGACGACTATATCCGGCGGATCTGGGAGCAGTGTCTGGTTCAGGAGATTGCCCATCTGCACAAGGCAAAGGAACTCCTCTTCAAATACGAGCACAAGGACTGGATGCAGGTTCTGCCCTGCGGCACTTTCCCGGAACTTCTCCATCTGCGTTCCAATATCGATTATGTGCGTGAGATCATCCGCACCACATCGGGAAATACCGAACAGGAGGAATGTGTCGTTCCTCTCCTGTCCTTAAACGGCAATGACCGGTTCTTTGCTTTTCAGGATAAAATGAATCACAATGTAAACAGCGTTGCTTCCCACAAAGTGATCGATCAGTATATTAACGCCAAAGGGCAGGATTACCGTTACGAAACGGGTCCGAATCCTGTATCGGTACTCCGCAACCGCAAGTGCGATAACACTTCCTTTGCCAGAGTCCAGAGTGAGACGCCTGCGGACACGCAGATCTGCGGCACGACCAAAAACAACTGCCGCTGCGCCGCCAGAACCGAAATGGGCATCACAACCTTCTGACGTTATTGAGTTATTGAAAGGAGACCTCTCTATGATCCTGTATACGGTACAACCGGGTGACAGTCTGGACAGCATCGCCTCGCGATATGACATTTCTCCCGGTACGATTGCCTATGACAACCAGATTCCCTACCCGTATGCATTGACACCGGGCGCAGGTCTCCTTCTGTCCCAGGCCTCCATGATGCTGGCCTCCACCGATATTACCGTATCCGAATCCGGCCGATATGCTTATTCGGGCGGTTATGCCTATCCCTTCATCAACCGGTGGGTTCTGGAACAGACTCTGCCTTACCTTTCGGATCTCTTTGTTTTTTCATACGGCTTCACAACAGATGGCATTCTGATTCCCCCGCTGTGGGATGATACCTTCATGATCGCTCTGGCAAAAGAAATGGGGACGGCGCCGATCCTGACACTGACGCCTTTCGGTCCGGACGGACTCTTTAACAATGCACTGATCCATCAGCTCGTAAATTCTCCCGATGCTACGTCCCGTCTGATCAGCGAACTGACCGTCCAGATGGAAACGAGAGGGTTTGCCGGAGTGGACATTGATTTTGAATATGTCCTGTCAGAGGACCGGATTCCCTTTGCGGAATTTGTAAGAAAGGTGCACGATGCCATGGAGCCTCTGGGCTGCATTACCTCCGTTGCCCTCGCGCCCAAGACCTCCGATACACAGGAAGGATTGCTGTACGGCGGCAAAGACTATGCCCTGCTCGGCGCGGCCGCCGACTATGTACTGTTAATGACCTATGAGTGGGGTTACACCTACGGTCCTCCCATGGCGGTGGCTCCGCTCGATAAGGTCAGACAGGTCGTGGAATATGCACTGACCAGAATTCCGGCCGACAAAATCAATCTTGGAATTCCAAATTACGGCTACGACTGGCCGCTCCCCTATGAGCGGGGCGTCACCAAAGCCAAAACACTCGGAAATATCGAAGCGAGACAGCTTGCCATCAATCAGGGCGTTCCGATCGAGTTTGACGAACCGGGGCAGTCCCCGCACTTTACCTATAGATCGGACAACGTCGATCATGAGGTATGGTTTGAAGATGTCCGGAGCATCCATGGGAAATACAGCCTTGTCAGGGAATACGGTCTGCGCGGCATGAGTACCTGGCAAATCATGCAACTGTTCCGCGGCATGTGGCTTTTGCAGAATGCGGAATTCCTATAAGTCATTGACACGCAAAACCTACTGTGTTAGTATGATTTGTATAAAAAGATTGCAATAAGAACAGTCCAAAGCGCTTACCGCCAGGACTGTAAGAATACACTGCACAAAGCAAGAGGAGTTACAACGTGAAAAATCCACTGCATTACCAGCTATCCGAATATGACTGCGGTCCCACCAGTATGCTGAATGCCATCAGCTTCCTGTTTGAGCGGGAACAGATTCCGCCGGAGATCATCCGAAACATTATGCTGTACTGTCTGGACTGCTACAGTGCGGAAGGGATCAGTGGAAAAAGCGGCACCTCCTGCACTGCCATGATGTTCTTAAGCAACTGGCTCAACGGCTTCGGAAAAATCGGTCAGCTGCCCGTCTCCAGCCGTTATCTGTCAGGCAAAAGCGTGTTTATCGGAAGGGAAAGCTATGTATGTGATGCGCTCAGACGCGGCGGCGCAGTCGTAGTGCGCCTCTATTACGAAGAGGAGCATTATGTACTGCTGACCGGTATCGAAGACGACCGCGTCCTGATGTTTGATCCCTATTATCAGGCAGAGAGCCCTGCACCGGACGATATCATCCTCGTAGGTGACCATCCCTTCTCGCACAACCGAATTGTGCCCACACAATATTTCAACAGTGAGGGAACCGGAATCTACGCTCTGGGACCGACGGATAGCAGGGAAGCAATCCTGATCTTTAACGATACCACAAAACTGACGGCAGAAAAAACGATCGAATATTTTATCTGAGTCTCTCCGCAGAGCGCGCTGTTCTCATGGTGTCCTGCGTCATCGGTTCACAATCACTGACGCAGAGCGATTTCTGCAAACAGTCTCACTGCCGTCCCAAGGATCTCATCCGGGAATTGATATTCCTGCGTATGAAGCTGCGGATAATCTTCCCCATCCCCGATTCCGACGAAAGCCCCTTCCGTTTCCTGCAGATAGTATCCGAAATCCTCCGACCATCGGAAGGGTTCCGAAAGTTCTACCGTTTCCAATCCTGCCTGTAATGCAGCAGTTCTGACGATTTCCAACGCTTTGTCATGATTTTCCGTAGCCGGGAAACGCTCGATTTCCGTGATATGGGAATCCAGTCCATCTTCTCCGGCATACCTCCCCACCGTCTTTTGCACATAATCCAAAAGTTCCCTGAAGTCATCCTCACGTTCTGCCCGCACGGTCAGTCTCAAGGCACCGTCCGCCGCGGATACGCCGTAGGCTCTGCTGCCCGCTTCGATCCCGATCACCGTGGAGAGCACCATGCCATTCTGTCCGTTTCTCCGCGCCGCCTCACCCTGCACATCGCAGACGGTCTTTGCCAGCGCAGCCGCCGGATTCCTGCCGGCCTCCGGGTATGCCGCATGAGCCTGCGCCCCATGGAATGCGATCTCTAGGCCGGTGGAAGCGCACGCAAACGTGCCCTTCTTCAGAAGCACCGCCCCTTGCGGATATCCCGGGATATTGTGAAATCCATAGATTTCCCTGATCTCCTTCTCACGAAGGAGCGGTGCGCAAAGCGCAGCTCCCTGTCCGGTCTCTTCCGCGGGCTGAAAGATCAGATAAACACTGCGCACTCCCTGCTCATCATTTCCCTCTCTCTTCCCCGCCTGATGAGCACGTTTCCACTCCGAGAGCACGAGCCCGAGCCCGGCAAGCGCCGCACTGTGCCCGTCATGACCGCAGTAATGTCCCGGTCTGCCGTCCGAACCACAGACCGCGTCCATATCGGCCCGGAATGCAATCGCTTCATTCTCCTCTTCCTCGCAGGGCAGCCTGAGCACGGCATAGAACCATTTCCCGCAGTCATGCACCTGCGCATCTGTCTCTCTTTTCATAAAATCCATCAGCATCGCCTTGGTCCGACGCTCTTCCATAGAACGCTCCGGGCTCTTATGCAGTTCCCGCCGCAGCGCCGCGATCCGATCTATCATCTTCTCCTCTATTTTCATACGACAACCTCCGTTCCCTTTATTGTAATCTTTTTTGACACAAATGGAAGAAAAATATAAGATAAATGCAGAAATGAAAAAAGATTCCGCCACTGCAAAAGGGCAGAATCACCGATACAAAACCAAAAGGAGCCTTATGAAACTATACTTTGCGCCCATGGAGGGCATTACCACCTATCTCTTCCGAAACGCTTATCACGCTCATTTTGACGGTGCGGACAAATATTTCACCCCGTTTCTTTCGAACAGCAATATGACGCGCCGCGACGAGAGCGAAATCCTCCCGGAACACAACCGCGGTATGACTGTGATCCCGCAGATCCTGACGAACCGGGCAGAGGAATTCCTTGCGATCGCCAGACGGGTCGCAGATCTCGGCTACGATACCGTCAACTTAAACCTAGGCTGTCCCTCGGGGACAGTGGTTGCCAAAAAGCGCGGCGCCGGATTACTGGCCGATCCCACATCGCTCGACCGTTTCCTGGATCAGATCTATGAAGCATGTCCGCTGCACATCTCGATCAAAACGAGAATCGGGATCTCCCATCTGTCGGAGTGGGAGGATCTGTTACGGATCTACCGGAAATATCCGATCGAAGAGTTGATCATCCACCCTCGGCTACAGCAGGACTTCTACAATGGCACGCCACATTACAGTGCGTACCGTCTCGCCGTGGAAATGCTTGCTGATACTTCCATTCCACTGTGCTACAACGGCGATATCACCTCCGCGTCCGACCCGGAAACTCTGTCGGACGAACTTCCCGGACTGTCGCGTGTCATGATCGGAAGAGGCCTCCTCATGAATCCCGATCTGATCGGGGAACTGCATCACAACGTTCCCGATGTACTTTTCAAGGAACGCTTCCGTGCTTTTCACGATGAAATCTATCAGGGATACCGCGAGATCATGTCGGGAGATACGCCGACTCTGTATAAGATGAAAGATCTATGGAACTTTATGGGAAAAAACAAGCGCTTCCCGAACCCCGACAAACTGTTGAAGAAGATTCGGAAAGCGCAGACATGTTCCGCTTATGACTCCGCGGTATCGGAACTCTTAAGCTGTCTCTGACGAAGCACAAACAGCACACCGATCATAAG
>CAMGRE010000021.1 GCA_946061355.1 uncultured bacterium
GATATGCGCCGCTTCGAGGACTGTCTGAGCGAAGCGAGTTCCGCAGAAGCGGCATGATAAGCGGTCCGCCCGAAAACAATTAGGAAATCCCCGCGAAGTTTTCGGGAATCCAAAGATTTGAAAACAGGCAGACGCTCAGACAGTCCTCGACGCCCTGTTCATCCTTCTTCTCGAAAACGACAGACACTAAGACACTTCTCGAAATGCATAGTGCCGCTTTTTGTTTCATTAAGAATTTACAAGTAAAGGGGAACTGCATGCGCAGCGCCCCTTCTATTACAATATCAGCAGATTGTATGAATCCATCCTTCCGGCGCTTCCAGTCTGCCCATCTGGATACCGGTCAGGGTATCATACAGTTTCTTGGTCACAGGGCCCATCTCATCCATGCCGCTCGGGATACAGATCTCTTTGCCATGATCCACGATCTTGCCGATCGGGGAGATAACCGCTGCCGTACCGCAGAGACCCGCCTCTGCGAAATCTTTCACTTCCTCAAGGAGAACCTCTCTCTCCTCAACCTGCATATTCAGATAATGCTGTGCCACATACACCAGTGATCTTCTTGTGATGGAAGGAAGGATGCTGTTTGACTTCGGCGTTACCAGCTTGCCGTCCTTTGTGATGAAGATAAAGTTCGCGCCGCCTGTCTCCTCCACCTTGGTTCTTGTGCGGGCATCCAGATACATATTCTCCGAATATCCTTCCTCGTGGGCCGTCACGATGGCATGTAAGCTCATCGCATAGTTCAGACCAGCTTTGATATGACCCGTGCCGTTCGGCGCCGCACGGTCAAAATCGCTGACCTTGATCGTAATCGGCTTTGCGCCGCCCTTGAAGTAAGGTCCTACCGGTGTCACAAATACTCTGAACATATATTCATCCGCAGGCTTCACGCCGATAACGGGATTGATTCCCATCATATAAGGGCGGACATAGAGCGTAGCGCCTGAACCATAGGGCGGAACATACGCTGCGTTCGCTTTTACCACCTGCTTCACTGCCTCCACGAAACGATCCTCCGGGAATGCCGGCATCTCAAGTCTCTTGGCGGAATCCACCATTCTGGCCGCATTCAGATCAGGGCGGAAGCATACGATATGTCCGTCCTCTGTGGTATATGCCTTCAGCCCCTCAAAAACTGTCTGCGCATACTGGAACACACCCGCGCACTCATTCAATGTCACATTCGGATCGTCGGTAATTTTACCTTCATCCCACGCACCATTCTTATACACCGACACAAATCTTGCATCCGTCTGAATATAGCCAAAACCAAGATTTGACCAGTCTAACTGTTTCTTTTCCATCTTTATCTCCTCCAGTCCGGTGCAGTCAAAGCATTTTCTGTTTTGCCACATCAAAATTTACTGTTTTAATATTAGTACAATCATCCCTGTTTGTCCAGCGGGATTTCATTTGTCCGGCAGGATTTAGATCAGATTTTTGATCTCCTCACAGATGCGCTTTGCCAGAACGGGATTGTTCATCGTGTACAGATGGACGCCGTCCACCCCGTTTGCGATCAGATCCACCACCTGATTCAGCGCATAAATGACACCCGCATCAAAAAGAGCATCCTTGCTGTTCTCGTAGCGGTCCATGATCTTCCTATATTTTTCCGGCAGGGTGGCTCCGCACATATTCACCATCCGCTCGATCTGCGCCTTGTTCGTCACCGGCATAATGCCCGCTTCCACCGGAACCGTGATCCCGGCCCCACGGACTTCACCCAGGAACTGATAGAACGAGGCATTGTCAAAGAAAAGCTGTGAGATCAGGTGTGAGGCGCCATTGTCCACCTTTTCCTTCAGATGGATGATGTCCTGCTCCCTGCTTACCGCCTCCGGGTGTGTCTCCGGATAGCACGCCGCACTGATATTGAACTCATCACCCGTCTGTTCCCTGATAAAGCGGATCAGATCCGAGGCATAATGAAAATCCTCCCTCGGCGTCACATCAGGGTTTCTGTCGCCCCTGAGCGCCAGGATATTCTCAATACCCGCCTCTCTTAGCTCCTCCAGCATGGCAAGGATCTCAGACCGCGTATAATTCAGACAGGACAGGTGCACGACCGGCTCCACCCGGTAGACCTCCTTGATCTTCTTTGCGATCTCCACAGTCTTACTGTTGACCGTGCTGCCCCCTGCACCGAAGGTCACGCTGATAAATGCTGGCTTTAAGCTGCACAGGATCTCCAACGTCTCATCAATATTCTGCAGCGCAGCCCCGTGCTTTGGCGGAAAGATTTCAAACGAAATCACCGTCTTTTTTCCATAAATTGTATTCAGTTTCATCTAATCCCTCTTGTTCCCGAATCACATTCTTCCACCTGCCGTTTCGCCCGGACAGGTATTTACATTACAACTGTGCCACCACAAAAATATCGTAAATTGCCTTGATCGCCGCCTCGAAATCGCGGTCTTCCACACCGATGATGATATTCAACTCGCTGGAGCCCTGGTCAATCATCTTGACATTGACGTTTGCGTGTGCCAGCGCGGAGAAGATCCTGCCCGCAGTACCTCTCGTCGCCCGCATGCCGCGTCCCACAACAGCGATCAGAGCCAGATCCGACTCGATCTCAATAGAATCGGGATCTACCAGCCTGTGCAGTCCTGCTACCACTTTCTGCTCCTTGTCGATAAATTCATCCTCATGCACCACGACTGTCATGGTGTCGATCCCGGAGGGCATGTGCTCGAAGGAAATCCCGTTTTCCGAAAATACCCGGAGCACCTTCTCGCCGAATCCGATCTCCTGATTCATCATATCCTTCTCGATATTGATCGTACAGAAACCTCTCTTGCCCGCGATTCCCGTGATCGTATACTTGGACTTCTGGCAGGTGCTCTCAACGATCCATGTGCCGTTGTCCTCCGGCGCATTCGTATTCTTGATGTTGATGGGGATACCTTCTTTCCTGACAGGAAAGATCGCATCCTCATGGAGCACGGTAGCGCCCATGTATGCAAGCTCGCGCAGTTCCCTGTAGGTGATCGTCTCGATCCCTT
The DNA here is from genome assembly GCA_946061355.1 of uncultured bacterium. Classification (GTDB taxonomy): domain Bacteria; phylum Bacillota; class Clostridia; order Lachnospirales; family Lachnospiraceae; genus VSOB01. Next base: position 3,015 of record CAMGRE010000021.1, read on the forward strand.
CCGGTCTGTCGATGATCCTCGGATCCGCGATCAGGAAGCCGGATACATCTGTCCAGTTCTCATACACATCGGCATGCACTGCCTTCGCCACGATCGAGCCTGTGATATCCGAACCGCCCCTGGAGAAGGTCTTGACCGTACCATCCTCCTTCGCGCCGTAAAATCCGGGGATTACGGCATAATCCATCTCCTGAAGTCTGGCTTTCAATTTTTCATTCGTCTTATCCGCCTCAAAGTTTCCATCCTCGTCAAAGACGATGACCTCCGCGGAATCTATAAATGGAAATCCCAAATACTGAGACATCACGATACCGTTTAAGTATTCTCCTCTGGATGCCGCATAATCCCTGCCTGCCTTTGCCTTGAACTGCTCTTTGATCTGCACAAACTCCTGATCCAGCGAAAGCTGCAGATCCAGTCCTGTGATGATCTCCTCATAGCGGAGTTTGATCTGCTTAAGCTCCGAGTCAAACTTTTTCCCTGCTTCCGCGAGCTCATAGCACTCATAAAGCATATCTGTGACCTTCGTGTCATTCATGTGGCGCTTGCCCGGTGCGGAGGGAATCACAAATCTCCTCTCCTCATCCGCATGAATGATATCCGCCACCTTCTTAAACTGTTTTGCGCTCGCAAGGGAACTTCCGCCAAACTTTACTACTTTTTTCATAATGGTATCTCCTCGTATGATTTATGCTTCCTCAAACAAATGACTGATCAGTTCATGGCCCTTTGCCACGAATTTCCCTGTGGTCTGTGCCTCCCGCTCATTGTAGTGCGCCGTCTGCCGGCACTTCCCGGTACTGTCATATAACAGATACGGCACATTATCCGATGTGTGGGTTCTGACGCAGATCGGTGTCGGATGATCCGGCAATACCAGCATACGAAAATCGACTCCCGCTGCCTCCAGACCGTCGCACACCACTTTTATGACACGACTGTCAAGATTCTCAATCGCCTTGACCTTTCTCTCCACACTGCCCTGGTGACCCATTTCATCCGGCGCTTCCACATGGATATATGCAAAATCGTATCCGTCCTGCGCAAGCGCTTTGACCGCTGCCTCCGCTTTGCCCTCGTAGTTGGTGTTTAAGCCGCCGTTCGCGCCCTCAACAGAAATATTGTCCATGCCCGCGCCGACCGCGATGCCTTTGAGCAGATCGACCGCCGAGATCATCACGCCTTTCTTGTGATGAATCTCCTCGAAATTCTTAAGTAACGGCTTCGTTCCCGCGCCCCAGAACCAGCAACAGTTGGCAGGGTTCAGTCCCTGCTTCTTTCGCTCCTCGTTGAGCGGATGATGCACAAGAATATCATAGCTTCTCTTCATCATATCGTACAACGCCTGATCACCCGGAAGGTACTGTCCGATCTTCTGTCCGAGCACATCGTGGGGCGGCGTCAGCTCCACCACATGACCCTTGTCCCAGATCAGACAGTGGCGGTAACTCGTTCCCACATAGAATTTGTACACCTCATTCTGCAGTTCCTGTTTCACAGCTTCCAAGAGCACCGCACAGTCCTCCGTGCTGATCTCTCCCGAACTGTGGTCGATGATTGTGCGTTCCTCAAAGGGAATTCCCTCTTCCTCCGACAACGTCACGATATTACACCGCAGCGCGATATCCGTATCCAGCATCGGAACACCGATGCTGAGCGCTTCCAGCGGAGAACGCCCTGAATAGAAGATCTTGGGATCATATCCCATCACAGACAGGTTAGCCGTATCGGAACCGGGATTCATCCCGTCCGGTATCGTATGCACCATGCCGATCTCAGACACCGCACTCAGCTCATCGAGCACAGGTGTCTTCGCATATTCAAGCGGCGTCTTGTCTCCCAGTTCCCCGATCGGCTGATCCGCCATACCGTCTCCCAGAACAATCACATATTTCATGCTCAATCCTCCAGTCTGATTCTGGTGATCACGCCATCCAGCTTCGCCAGTTTCTCTGCAAACTCTTTTTCACTCATCTCATCCGTCACAAAAGCGAACTCACCCTTGATCTGCGGCGCCTCTATCACACTGACACCGCCAAATACTTCCACTGCCTTACGCTCATTTTCCGCTCCGGCACTTGTGCGGACAAAGAATCTTCTCTTTGTGACACTGATGTCAAGAAGCGGCTGCTTCTCCTCGCTCCAGCGGCAGATGACTGTCTTGCCGATATGCCTTGCGCAGTCGATCACATCCGAAACGACTGCGCTCGCCGTCGGGAGCTTGCCCGCGCCCCTGCCGTAATACATCGTGTTGTCCACCATATTGCCATGTACAAAAACGGCATTGAAAACATCATTCACACCGTACAGCGGGTTCTCTGACGGGATCATAAAAGGCGCCACCATGGCAAAGCATCCGTCCTCCACCACCTTGCTCATCGCAAGGAGCTTGATGGAGCGGTTCATCGCCGCCGCATATGCGAAATCCTCCGCCGTGATCTTAGAGATTCCCTCTGTATAGATCTCCTGATAATCCACGGTCTTGCCCGTCATCAGCGAGGACAGGATCGCGATCTTGCGGCAGGCATCGTAGCCTTCCACATCGGCCGTCGGATTCTTCTCCGCATACCCCTTCGCCTGCGCCTCTTTCAATACATCCGCAAAGTCTGCGCCCTCGCGCGCCATGCGGGTGAGGATGTAATTGGTCGTTCCGTTAAGGATACCTGTGATCGTGTCAAGCTCCTCTGCAGTCAGGGAAGAGTTGAGCGGTCTGATAATCGGAATGCCGCCGCCCACGCTCGCCTCAAACATATAATTACATTTATTTTCTCTTGCCAGACGCAAAAGTTCCGGCCCATGATTTGCCACCAATTCTTTGTTGGAAGTACATACGCTCTTTCCCGCCAGAAGCGCCTTTTTGGAAAAAGTATATGCCGGCTCGTTTCCTCCCATCGTCTCGCAGATAATCTTTACTTCAGGGTCGTTCAAAATCACTTCAAAGTCATGCACTACCCTGTCCTGAATCGGATCTCCCGGGAAATCACGGAGGTCAAGCACATATTTTACTTTGATCTCCTCGCCGACTTTCTCAGCGATCCTTCCGCTGTTTTTCTCCAATACTTCCACGACACCGCTTCCCACTGTGCCATATCCCAAAACTGCTGCGTATACCATGATTTTCTCTACTCCTTAGCTAAAATTTTTACGTGACGTACTCCCTTTTGCGCCTCCATGGCGTCGATCATCCCGGATATATCCAGCGTCGTGTGCAATACCTGAACACTGATGCTTAACGACGCGACCCCGTTGATCGGAATACTCTGATGGATGGTCAGGATATTGGCATGAAACTCTGCCACGATCTTTAATACGTCGGACAAAAGCCCCGGCTCATCATCCATCTGAAGAGTCAGCGTCACCGTCCTGCCCTGTGAACTGTCATGAAAGGGAAAGATATCGTCCTTGTATTTATAAAAGGAACTCCGGCTGATTCCCACTGCATCCGTAGCTTCCTGCACAGAGCTTACTTTCTCCGAATCGAGAAGCCGTTTTGCCTCCACCACTTTCAGCAAGACCTCCGGAACGGCTTTCTGTTTCAACACAAAATATTTTCCACTATCCTGCATAACATGCTCCTTTGTCTTTACCTTGCGGACACTTGTTTGCCAACGAGGGATATTGTATCATAGAAAAATGGGGAATACAAGAGAAAAATCAGAAGATATTGTATGAAAAGAAGTACAATTCCTGCCAGAAAGCCGGGCCGGCATTTTCGGTCAAAAAACAGCTCCGGGAAAACTGTCCCGGAGCCGATAACATTACAACACTGTTTACAGTACTTTATTGAGGAAATCGATCGTTCTGGGCTGTTTCGGATTTAACAGCACCTCCTGCGGCGTGCCCTCCTCCACGATGACACCCTCATCCATGAAGATCACGCGGCTGGCCACCTCCCTGGCAAAGCCCATCTCATGCGTAACGACCACCATGGTCATTCCCTCTTTTGCAAGGTTCTGCATAACCTCCAGAACCTCTCCGACCATCTCGGGATCAAGTGCGCTGGTAGGCTCATCAAACAGCATGATATCGGGATTCATGGCAAGCGCCCTGGCGATCGCCACACGCTGCTTCTGCCCGCCGGACAGATTGTTCGGATAGACCTCCGCCTTTTCCTCCAGTCCGACCGTCTTTAAGAGTTCCATTCCTCTCTTGCGCGCCTCGTCCTTCGTCATCTTCTTCAGTTCAACCGGCGCGAGCATAATATTCTCAATTACATTCAGGTTCGGGAACAGGTTAAAGTGCTGGAACACCATGCCGATATTCTCCCGCACCTTATTGATATTAATCTTGCGGTCCGTAAGGTCATAGCCGTCAACCACCACCTTGCCCGCCGTCACCTTCTCCAGATGATTCAGGCAGCGAAGGAAAGTACTCTTGCCGGATCCGGAAGGACCGATCAGGCACACGACCTCGCCCTCTCTGATCTGTACGTCCATGCCTTTGAGCACCTCGAGATGTCCAAAGCTCTTGCGGAGACCTGTCACATCAATTTTGACCGCTCTGTTATCCATATTATTTTCCATAGGAAACTCTCCTCTCTAATGCTCTGGCAATCTTGGAAAGGGTGGTAATTACGATGAGATACATCACTGCAATGATCGCCCACATCTTGAATGTCTCAAAGTTCCTTGCAATAACGATCTGCCCTGCCTTTACCAGTTCCGGGAAGCCGATCACGGAAAGGATAGAGGTATCCTTTAAAGTAATGATAAACTGGTTGATAATCGAAGGGATCATTGTCTTGATCGCCTGCGGCAGCACGACACGACGCATAGCTGTGCTGTAGGGGAGTCCCAGACTCCTCGCCGCCTCCATCTGTCCCTTGTCAATGGACTGGATGCCGGCACGGAAAATCTCCGCCATATATGCACCCGCATTCAGACTCAGGGAAATGATACCTGCCGTCAACGCACTTAAGCGCACACCGGTCGCCATCGGGATACCGAAATATACAAAGAATGCCAATACAATAAGCGGCACGCCGCGGATACAGTCAATATAAATATTTGCGATCGTATGGAGTATTTTGGCCTTGGAAACATTGAGCAGACCGAAGAACAGACCGATCACGGAAGCAAATACAAGTGACAGGAATGTCAGTTCCAACGTTTTTCCCATTGCAACTACCAGATATACTCCGTTTTCCCTGATCAATTCCAAAAATGACATAGACTAAATCCTCCTTCTATATACGGTCTTTTCTGTGATTAAGTGACGGCACATACAAACGCATATGCCGTCCTTTTAATCACAGAAAATTATTTTGTGTATTTTGCAACAATCTCATCATATTTTCCGTTTGCCTTGATGTTCGCAAGACCTGCCTGGAACATGGACAGAAGCTCTGCGTTCTGACCCTTCTTAACAGCGAATCCGTAAGGTGTTGTAGACTCATTCACGTCGCCCGGCATCTCCATGCCTGCGCCCTGCTGAATGTTGTATGCCATAACCGGATAGTCCTCGAAACATGCTACGGTATTGCCTGTGATGACATCCTGATACATTGTCGGGGAATCTGAGAACTCTACAATCTCAAAGCCGTACTGCTCTGCGATGGATTTTGCGAACTCAGCGCCGTTTGTACCGGTCTTAACCGCAACCTTCTGATCTTTAAGATCATCAAAGGAAGCTACGGAAGATCCCTTTGCAACTGCCATTGTCACACCTGCGTCATAGTAAGAATCGGAGAAATCGAATTTCTCTTTTCTTGCCTCGGTGATGGACATACCGGCGATAACACCGTCAGCCTGTCCGGACTCAACAGCGAGCAGCGCTGCGTCAAATCCGAGAGACTGTAACTCGTACTCGAAGCCCTGATCCTCAGCGATCGCTGCAAGAAGGTCTACGTCAATACCGACGAAATTGTTGTCGGCGTCTGTAAATTCAAACGGTGCAAACACGGTATCGGTTGCGATGATGTAGCTTCCTGTGCTTTCCGCTGCGGGTGCTTCTGCTGCGGTTTCCTCTGCCGCTGCAGCCTCTGTCTCAGCAGGTGCTGCTGTGTCTGCCTTGCTGCCGCATGCTGTCATGGACAGAACCATTGCAGCTGCAAGCATTACGGATAATACTCTTTTTTTCATAATAGTGTCTCCTCCTATTCAATTTTTTATATGCAGCACCATTGTATACAATGATGCAACATAGTATAGAGGTTTTATAACATATTGACTGTGCCTTGTCAAGTTTTGCACTTGCCCCTAGATCAGCGGATACTTCGCTGTCAGGCTGTCCACGATGGCTCTCGCATCCGGGATCTTGTCTTCGCCACCCTTGACAACGAGCGCGATTGCCTCGGCGATCCTGTCCATATCCTCCGTGTTCATTCCTCTGGAGGTCACCGCAGGCGTACCCAGACGGATACCGCTTGTCACGAACGGAGACTGCGGATCATTCGGGATCGTATTCTTATTACAGGTGATGTGTGCCTGATCCAACAATTTCTCCACTGCCTTGCCTGTCAATCCGTAATTGGTCAGATCAACGAGCATCAGGTGATTGTCCGTACCGCCGGACACGATCTTGATATCTCTTGCAAGCAATCCTTTGCAGAGTGCCTGTGCATTGTCAATAATTCCCTGCTGATATTTCTTGAAATCATCGGAGAGCGCTTCCTTGAAGCACACTGCCTTAGCTGCGATCACATGCATCAGCGGACCGCCCTGGATGCCCGGGAAGATCGCTTTGTTGAAGTTATATTTCTTAGCGGTTTCCTCGTCGGAGAGAATCATACCGCCTCTGGGTCCTCTGAGCGTCTTGTGCGTCGTCGTCGTGGTCACATGCGCATACGGAATGGGGCTCGGATGGAGGCCTGCTGCCACCAGACCTGCAATATGAGCCATATCCACCATCAGCACTGCACCGACCTCATCGGCAACCTCTCTGAATTTCTTAAAATCAATCGTTCTGGCATATGCGGAGGCTCCTGCAATGATCATCTTAGGCTTTGCTTCCAACGCGATCTCACGAAGCTTATCATAATCGATAAATCCGTCATCGTTGACACCGTACGGAACGATCTTGAAATATTTACCGGAAATATTGACCGGACTTCCATGTGTCAGATGTCCGCCGTGATCCAGATTCATACCCATGATGGTATCTCCCGGCTCACATACCGCGAACTGTACCGCGAGGTTTGCCTGCGCGCCTGAGTGAGGCTGTACATTGGCATAGGTACATCCGAACAGTTCCATGGCTCTGTCTCTTGCCAGATTCTCAACCACGTCCACGCAATCGCATCCGCCGTAGTATCTCTTGCCCGGATACCCTTCTGCATATTTGTTTGTCAGCGGACTTCCCATCGCCGCCATCACTGCCTTGCTCACCCAGTTCTCGGAAGCGATCAGCTCAATGTGGCTGTTCTGTCTCTGCTGCTCGGCCACGATCGCCTCGGCAATCTCAGGATCAACATTTTTCACTTCGTCTAATGAATACATACTGCTACCTCCTCATATCCGATTTTGAAAAATAGTATATCATAGATATCTTCTGCTTGACAAATAAATTTAAGCGATATATCTTTTTCTTTATACATAAGTATAGTGTGAATGATTTTTCAGGATAATCCGAGGTGTTGTTATGAAAGCGATGCTGAACAAAAAGCGAATCGCAGCCGGTCAGGAATCGGCATGGGGACGGTTTTACAGGCAGTATGGCCAGATCTTTCCGCTTATTATATATGGTATATTTTACATATTGTGTTTTGCCTATCTGGAGTCTAAGCCCATGCGTAACATGCATCTGATCCATATGGCAGTGGATGATTATATTCCTTTCTGCGAATATTTCATCATCCCTTACTTCCTGTGGTTTGCCTATGTGGCTGCCGCTGTTGTCTTTTTCTTCTTTCAGGACAAAGGCGATTACTACAGACTGTGCACGTTTCTCTTCACGGGCATGACAATCTTCCTTGCCGTGTCCGCAATCTATCCGAACGGTCATCTGCTGCGCCCGGTGCTTGCCGGAAGAGAGGATACCGTTTTTATCCGCATGGTCAGGTTTTTGTACAGAGCCGATACTGCCACGAATCTTTTCCCCAGTATCCACGTGTACAATTCTCTTGCCACGCATTTTGCCATTACAAACAGTTCCTATTTTGAGAACAAAAAATGGATACGCACAGGTTCTCTGATCCTATGCATATCCATCATCCTGTCAACGGTATTTTTGAAGCAGCATTCCATGTTCGATGTGCTTACCGCGTTCGGTCTCGCTGCGATCATGCACTTTGCCGTCTACAGGAGAGCTGCCGCTGTCTATCCCCGGACGGTGGAAGCACGTCCCCGCTTCTAAGCGGTCAGTTAAACTTGAATACTTTGCGGCAGATCTTGTATCCGCCGACAGACAATTTCCTGCCGCCGCGTCCCGGCAGGTTCATGGAATTGCCAAGGAGCCCGTAGCGCAGTCTGTGGTAGAGAATCACATTTTTCTGCTTCAAATACTGCCACAGCTCCTTTTTTTTGCGCAGATTTTCTTCCGTGCCGGACTTGATCAGCATAATAGATGAAATCGTCATGATAATATCAAGATAATTCATCATGTACTGTCTCACCCGCTTATTCATTTGGCGGAAATTGAACTGACTGAAATAGTCAATCATCAGTCTGTTCACCAGGAGCTGCTGGTCAATCCTCTTTATCATCACATCCTCATTGACGGACTGATCCTCCCGTCCGATAAAATACCGGTAAAAATTGACATCCATATAGTACATTTTCTTCACATAGGGAAGCGGCTCAAACACGAACAGATTGTCCACATAAAAGGTATGCTCCGGCAATTTCAGTCCGCAGTCACGCAGAAGCTTCGTCCTGTAGATCACGGAATGCATCAGGATATAATGTCCCTTATGCATGCGCCCCACTTCATCCCAGGAGAAAAGTCTGTCTGTCGGAAGCGCGCGACGATACTGCATTACCTTCTTTTTCTTTGCGCCCTGCTTCTCATAGACAAAATTGCTGATCATCATATCCAGCGTATCACTTCCCGCCACCAGCTCGCGGAGTTTATCCAATATCTGAAGATACGCATCCTCCCTGACCCAGTCATCGCTGTCCACCACTTTGAAATACAGCCCGCCGGCATTTGCAATCCCGGCATTGACTCCCGAGCCATGGCCTCCGTTCTCCTTGTGGATCACCTTCACGATGGAAGGATACCTCGCAGCATAACTGTCCGCGATCTCTGCCGTCCGATCCTTCGACCCGTCATCAATGATGAGGATCTCCACATCCTCGCCGCCTTTTAACAGAGAATCGATACATCTGCTCATATAGTCCTGCGAATTATAGCAGGGAACCGTAATCGTCAATAATTTCATATCCTTGTGCCTCCCATGACACACATGTCATTTATTCTTCCCGGAATCTGTCGCTGTCCGGTTCAGACATATCACTCATCCTTCCCGGAACCTGTCATTGCCCAGTCTGATCTTCAGATACGAGGTGTATCTGGCAAATGCCGCCGGCATGGGATAACGCTCCTGCGCCTGATCCCTCTCGGCGAAGATCATCCCTTCCTGTCCGGACACTTCCGGTCGTTCCAACTCGTCCACGCGGATGAGATATCCCGTCATATGCCATTCCCGATGGGTAAAAATGTGCTTGGACGGCTCCAGCTCTTTGATATAGATAACGCCGTAGCCAAGGCCTTTCACATATTCGAGAACTTCTTTTTCCGTTTTGTGTCCCTCGAGCATCGGGAATTCATACATCCCGGCAAGCAGTCCTTTTTCCGGGCGTTTCCTGATCGCCGTGCGGTTCTCGTCCCGGATTAAAAGGACCGTCTTGTCCTCTATGACGCGCGGCTTCTTGCCCGATTTCCTGGGATACTCAGAGGTCCGGTCGGAAAGATACGCCTGGCAGAAGTTCTGCCACGGGCACTCCTCACAGTGCGGCGCACCGTTCGGGATACACACCACCGCTCCGAGCTCCATCAACGCCTGGTTAAAGTCTCCCGGCCGGTCCTTCGGCATAATACCAAGCAGGCGTTCCTCCACGGAACGCCTGACCTTCTGATCCATGATATCTCTGTCATCTGCGCTCACCCTCGCGATCACTCGTAGCACATTGCCATCCACTGCGGGAACCGGTCTGTGAAAAGCAATCGAGCCGATCGCACCTGCGGTATAGCTGCCGATACCGGACAGCTTCAAAAGTTCCTCATATTCTCCCGGCATCTGTCCGCCGTACTCAGTCTGTATCTGGATCGCCGCTTTCTTGAGATTGCGGGCACGATTGTAATAGCCCAACCCCTCCCACAGCTTCAGGAGTTCCTCATCATCCACCGCCGCCAGAGAAGCAATGTCCGGCAGTGCCCGCAGGAACCTGTCATAATAAGGCTTGACCGCCTCGACTCTGGTCTGCTGCAGCATGATCTCCGATATCCACACATGATAGGGTGTCGGGCTCTCCCTCCACGGGAGAATACGATGAGAACCGTCATACCATCTAAGGAGCGGCTCTACGATCTGCTGTAATTCAAACATATTTTATCTGATCCTGTTTCTGATTGTTTGTGTATTTGATGCTGTCGTTTCGGTCTGTGCTCCCGTCATCTGATCCGGGCGCATTCATAACGCTCCAGCGTCAGAAGGCAGTTCTTAAGCGCTTCATAACGCTCCTCAAGGCTGCCCTCATTAAGCTCCACATCAAGCGAAGCCGCCATGGTGTTTACCATGTGATCCGTCAGTCTGGCATGAAGTCCCACGAGGAAATTCAACTTTTCCTCATACGTATCGGCATCCAGAAAGCCTAACAGGAACGGATCCAGCTCAGACTCACCTTCCGCTTCAGCGGCCGGCGTTTCCTGACTTGCAGCTCCCACTTCCTGCCCAACCGGCGGCGTATTCTCTCCCACCTGCGGGATCTTCTCAAAGCGCTTCTTCTGCGTCACTTCCGGGTACTTCTGCCTGTCCACGTCACTGACAAACATTTCCAGAGGTCTCACATATGCCTGATAATCTCCGTAAAGTGCCTGATACACCACCATCTGTTCTCTCGTCTCGGAATGAGTGGCAACCGTGATGATCCTGTAAAGATTCCCCTTAAAATGCCTGTATATCTCATTCGGCTTCGGAATGTCTGTCATGCTTTTGCGCTCCTGTCATTCTCCCAAAATAGGATTATTTGTATTGCTTTGAACTTTTATTATAATCCCTTTCCACTGCTTTTGCTACCCATAAATTCATGACAAAATCTGCAAGTTTTATCCGCAAAAGAGACCGCTCTCACTTCCTGCTCCACCTGAGCCAGCTTTTGGGTCCCCATCAGTCCCAAATAGCTGTTGTGGATCACGACCGTATAGACTCTGGAGCCGTCCGCGCCGGATACTCTCGTCATATTGATCCCACTGTTTGACAGACCGTTTCGCTCCAGCACCGCCTCTACACGCTCGATGTAATCGCTCTCCAGCCCGTCGTAATATCTCTGCTCCATCAGTTCATCCTGGTTCGACTGGCTTTTCACCGTCATTGTCACAAAAAATGCCGCCACCAATACAAATACCATGCTCACTGCCATTGTCCTGAATGCTTTTCCTGTCATCAGTCTCTCCTCTTTTCTGCAATTTTCCGGGTCTCATTTCTCCCGCTGAGCTTCTCCAACCGGTTAAATTTTTCAATTAAAATCTCCAGTCCGTTCGTTATGTATAGTATGCGCTTTTATGTGTACCATAAAACGTACAGCCCATTTTGTGCTTGCAAACATACGTTCGATATTGTAGAATGGCACTAGAGGAAGGAATTATGGAAGACCGGCGATATCTCTGTATTGATTTAAAATCATTTTATGCATCTGTGGAATGTGTGGACCGGAAGCTCGATCCGATGACGACACTGCTGGCAGTTGCCGACCGCAGCCGCAGCGAAAAGACAATCTGTCTTGCCATTTCCCCCGCCATGAAAGCGCTCGGGATCAAGAACCGCTGTCGCCTGTTCCAGATCCCTACAGGGCTCGATTACATCACAGCGCCGCCTCGTATGCAACGCTATATTGACATGTCCGCTGAAGTGTACGGCGTCTATTTAAAATATGTGTCCGCCGAAGACATCCACCCGTATTCCATCGATGAGGTCTTTATGGATGTCACAGACTATCTGCCGCTGTATCAGATCAGCGCCAAGGAGCTCGCATTGCGGATCATGGAAGATATCCGCCAGACAACAGGGATCCCCGCCACCGCAGGCATCGGAACCAACCTGTATCTCGCCAAAATTGCACTGGACATCACTGCCAAGCATGTCTCGGACGGTATCGGCTATCTGGACAAAGAGGAATATCAGCGGACACTGTGGCGCCACCGTCCGCTCACGGACTTCTGGCGCATCGGCTCCGGCACCCAGAAACGCCTGCACAGTCTGGGCATCCTGACAATGGAGGACATCACCCTGGCGGACGAGGAACTGCTCTATCGCACCTTCGGCATCGACGCCGAACTGCTCATCGACCACGCCTGGGGTGTGGAACCCGTGACGATCGCTGATATCAAAAATTACAAACCCCAGAGCAACTGCCTAACCAGCGGTCAGGTGCTTGCCCGCGATTACACGTATGAGCAGAGCCTCCTGATCATCAAGGAAATGGTGGATGAACTGTGCCTCAGCATGTCCGAAAAGGGGCTCACCACTAACTCCCTTTCCCTGATGGTCGGCTATTCCGGCTATACGGAGCATAAGCCCGCCACCGGAACCGTGGCGTTGCCCACCTTTTCCAACTCATACCGACAGATCATCCCGCATGTGCTCAAACGTTACGAACAGATCACAGACAAGGATCTGTCCATCCGCAGGCTAGGCATCTCCTGTAACCGTGTCGCCGCGGAAAATTATGAGCAGTATGATCTGTTTACCGATCCCGCCGAGCTGGAGCGTGACAGACGCTTACAGGCAGCTGCCCTCTCCATCAAGAAAAAATTCGGCAAAAATGCACTGGTGCGTGGTATGGACCTGCAGGAAGATGCGACCACGCTGGAGCGCAACACACAGATAGGAGGGCACAGGAGTGGCATATAAACCCAAAGTCAGAATGAGCACCGCCGACCGGGCCAAACAATTCATGCCCTTTGCCGCCCTGCGCGGACTCCCTCAGGCACTGGCTGCCAAAGAACATATCGCGGTGGACAAGATCGAGCTGACCGAAGACATGGCAGAGGAGCTGAACCGCAATATGCAGCAGGTCAGACCGGGAATGGTCATCTCTGTCGTGTATTACTGCACATTGCCCGATGCTCCTGCCTATTACAGAAAAATAACCGGCATGGTCGCCCGTGTGAGCGAAACCAGCCGGTTATTACAGATCGTTAATACAAGTATAAAATTTGATGATATCCTGGAGATCAGCTTTCCTGGGTTTTGAGCTGACCGGGCAGCAGTTTCCACCATGCCGTCTCGCCTATCATAACTCTTCCCGGATATACGCAAGGAATCCCTGACACCCCTCAAGCATATCGCGGTAGGTCGTCTCGAACTCCCCTGTATACCAGGGATCGGCAATCTCCTGTCCTGCCCTGTCCGTAAAATCAAGCAGCATCCGTATCTTATCCTGCGGATCTCCTCCGGCAATGCGGGACATATTCCTGATATTCCAATGATCCATGCCGATCAGGTAATCATATTCCTCATAGTCGCGTCTCGTCATCTGACGCGCCCTGTGTCCCGTACAGGGAATGTGATATTTCCTGAAAATGGACATCGTGCCGTGATGGATCCCGTTGCCAATCTCCTCTGTGCTGGTTGCCGCCGAATCAATCACAAGCTGATCCGCCAGTCCCGCCTTCTCTGCCATATCTTTCAACACAAACTCCGCCATCGGGGAACGGCAGATGTTGCCGTGGCAGATGAAAAGAACTTTTATCATTGTATTTTCCTTCCTTAATTTGCCAAGAAATGCCGCATTTTAGCCTGTTTTTAAGGCATTTCCGGGTGATTGTATTTTTCTTCAAAAATTCGGTTACCGGGCAAATTATAGCATATTTTTGCAAGTTGTTGCGACCCAATAGTAGTAAAAATCGTAGTAAAACAAAAATTCCTACTACTAAGAATTTTAAAGTACAATCTTCCTCAACACTTCCAACACATTCTCATACGAAATATCACTGGCATATGCAAACTTCTTCTGATACTTCATCCACATATCTTTAAGGTCATTACTCTCTGAAATCTGCTTCAAAATACCCTCTACATCCGAAATCTGTTCTGTACTACCCCTATGCTCTGCTGTTGCTTTCAAAGCTTCCTTATAAATTTCCTTATCGTATTCCTGCGTTGTTCCAAGTATGTAAACATCATAATAATCTCTTGGTCTTGTGGTAAACACACCTCTACGCAGAATTGTCTCCACTTTCTCTGCAATAACCGTCTCTATATTATATCCCCATAAGCTAATTCGAATATCTTCATCGAAAATACCACTAAACTCATACTTTACTGCGTCCGGGGTAATCACATCTCCTGTAGAAACATCAATGGATAATGGTGTAATTATTGTATCATATACTGCGTCTAAACGAACACAATAACCGCCGTAAATATCATCCTTGCGAATTGGCTCAATTGACTTTACCGTAAATACAACATCATCTTTCATATCGATTTTACAAATTGCATCAATTGCTTCTGTTATTTTTTCTTCCGTCAATGGCAGATTGCGAAGAGTAGTGTCTAAATCCATTGTAGATCGGGTATCCAATCCTACAATAGCAGCTATCAACATCCCACCCTTTACAACAAATTTCTCACTGTATTCAGATACTGATAACCTTGCAAGGAAACATTCAAACATGTAATTTTGGAGAACTACCTGGGCTGCTATGTTATTACTCTTCGCATAATTTTTTATTCTTCCTTTTAAACTCATAGCCTTGGAACTCATAGCAACACCTCCATATATTGTTTTAAAATCTTGCTTACTCTAAATTTTTCCGCATATGCAGCCAAACGATTCAAATCTTTCTCTTTAAAAGCCGCATAATTTTTCATCGCAACTATTACAGTTTCTTCATCCATACGATTTCTG
>CAMGRE010000022.1 GCA_946061355.1 uncultured bacterium
TTCTTCACCGCTTTCTTTTTTTGCTTCTTCTATTGTTCCGTGAAATACGGTCTTTCCCTTTTTTAAGATCAGGATCTCATCACAGAGTTCTTCGACCTCATCCATGAAATGTGATGTCAGAAGAATTGATAATCCCTCTTTTTTTAACTGACTCAGGATTTTCCACACATCTCTTCTGGCACGGGCATCAAGACCTGTCGTCAGCTCATCCAGGAATACGAGCTTTGGCCCGGGAATCAGTGCCAGTACAATAAAGAGCCTCTGCCTCTCTCCACCGGATAAATCTTTGACAAAATTGTTTTGCTTTTCACTGATTCCAAACTTTGCGAGAAGCTCACGATAGTCCAGCGGATTCTTATAAAGGACAGATGTCACTTCACACAATTCCTTCACTTTAATCAGTTCCTGATACTTTGCCTCCTGAAACTGTACGCCGACCTGTTCAAACAACTCTTTTCTGTTCTTTGACGGATCCTGTTCCAGTATGGTGATTCTGCCCGCTTCACATTTTTTCGTTCCAAGAATACATTCAATGGTAGTGCTTTTCCCGGTTCCGTTTGCTCCGAGGAGCCCAAACACTGTCCCCTCCTTTACAACGAAGTTCAGATCATCGACGGCAGTGTGACTGCCATACTTTTTAGTCAGATGCTCGACACATATTACTGTTTTCATCTCTTTCCTCCTTTTGTTTTTTCCGATTGAGCAAGAGGCGGTTTGTGTTATGCGCCTTTGCAGATACAAAAATAACACCGGACAAAAGTCTGGTGTTATAGTGGAGGGTTATTTTTTTCATATTTTTCTTTCATATTAAGTAATATCTGCAAAACTTCTTTTGCATTTTCACTTGCTTCATCCAGAGAAGCGATCAGTTTGTCGCAGGCGGATACGATTGTTTCTTCGTCGACCGGCGTATTCAATTCTTTCGGGATGTCCGCCTGTTCCTTACCCGCTTCCAATGCAGTTAACATCTTGAGAATGGATGCAAGCGAATAATTTGCACATCGCAAGGAGCGGATGATCCTGAGTTTTCGCATATCTGAGGGATCATAGACACGGTAACCGTTTTCCTTACGCTTTACCGTTAACAAACCGTTCATCTCCCAGTTCCGCAGGGTATCAATCGTAATCCCCAATGCTTTTGCAGCCTCCGATCGATTAAGCAGCCGGTTTTCACAAGTGTATATGGCGTCTTCGACACACATGTCATCTTCGGAAGCTGCCTTCTCACGTGATGTCCTGCCATCAGACATGATATCTGTTACACTTTCGGCCGCCCGAATCGCATTCTCTCTTTCGCGGGCGGCTGTTTCCAGATATTCCCGGACACACAGGACAGCCTTATCAAATTCATATCGGGCAGAATGCTTTACCGCACTGATGATTTTTTTCCGGAGTCCCGCCTGCAGCACCGGAATTGCCAACGCCTTCTGGGTCAGGCGGAACTGTTCGATATGAATGTCCGTGAAAACACGGTAGCCGTTCGGTTTCCGTTCCGGGATCTGAAGCAGTCCCCACTCCTCATATAGCCGCACCGTGTTTGGATGCACTCCGACGATCTTTGCGATCTGGCTTGTCGAATAAGTCTTCATAATATATTCCTGTCATTCAGGTCTATCGCCCCGGACGGATCTTCTGAAACAATCCATGCCTGTTACAATAAACATAAAGCATTCGCAGTCCGCCAATCTTAAATCGCGCCTCTGCATTCCCTTCCTGATACAGCTTTACAATCTGGATCCGGTCATCATAAACTGCAGCAAAAAAGGAAAGATAATGCTCCTTCGACATCTCGTGATCCGCCGATACATAATACTCATCTTCCACAGACTCAATCTTGACATCATGTGACGCATCGGTATCCTCCGCTTCCATCGGCGGAAGAGAAATGCCACAGCAGCTGATCACAGCTTCTCCTGTGGCAAATATCACATTTCCGCAGATCGGGCAAACATACAGTTTGGACCGCAGCATATGAAAGGATCGATTGCAGTTGGTCACATTGCTTCCGGACAACAGCTCCGCCACAGATATACCAAGTGTCTCAGCAATCGGTTCGATCATTGTTATATCGGGATAGCCTTTTCCCGTTTCCCATTTTGATATCGCTTTGTCACTTACATGGAGCCGTTCTGCAAGATCCGCCTGCGTCAGATCTTTCCTCTCACGCAGTTTTTTTATGATGGCTCCGGTTACATATTGGTTCATTCCAGTCTACCTCCTTTGAAAGAAGTGTAGCATGAAAAAACAGAATCCGATACCTACGCAGCGTAGAACCTTTTTCATGGATCATTCATGGATCATCAATGATGGAACAGCCTGATCCCCGTAAATGCCATCGCCATGCCGTATTTGTCACAGCACTCAATTACGGCATCGTCACGCACGGAGCCACCGGGCTGGGCAATATATTTCACACCACTCTTTTTTGCACGCTCAATGTTGTCACTGAACGGGAAGAAAGCATCCGAGCCGAGGCACACATCCTGCATCTGGTCAAGCCATGCACGCTTCTCCTCTGCGGTGAACACATCCGGCTTCTCCTTAAAGACACGCTGCCATGCGCCTTCGGCAAGCACATCCATATATTCCTCTCCGATGTAATTGTCGATGGCATTATCGCGATCCGCACGCTTGATATTGTCGACAAACGGAAGATTCAGCACCTTCGGGCACTGACGCAGCAACCAGTTGTCGGCTTTCTGGCCGGCCAGTCTGGTGCAGTGTACTCTCGACTGCTGTCCCGCACCGATCCCGATCGCCTGTCCGTCTTTTGCATAGCACACGGAATTGGACTGTGTATATTTCAAAGTGATCAGGGAAATGATCAGATCGATCTTTGCCTGATCCGGAATCACTTTGTTTGCTGTCACGACGTTGGAAAGCAGTTCTTTATCAATCTTTAATTCGTTTCTTCCCTGCTCAAATGTGATGCCAAATACCTGCTTATGCTCGATCGGCGCCGGTTTGTAGGAAGGATCAATCTGGATCACATTATAGTTTCCGTTTTTCTTCTGCTTCAGGAGCTCCAGTGCCTCAGGTTCATATCCCGGCGCAATCACGCCGTCAGAAACCTCACGCTTGATGATCTTTGCCGTTGAGACATCGCATACGTCAGAAAGGCTGATAAAATCCCCAAAGGAGGACATCCTGTCTGCGCCTCTGGCTCTTGCATATGCACAGGCAAGCGGTGAAAGCTCTCCGAGATCATCCACCCAGTAGATTTTGGCCAGCACATCGCTTAACGGCAGTCCGACTGCCGCGCCTGCGGGAGACACATGCTTGAAGGATGTCGCTGCCGGAAGGCCGGTTGCTGCCTTTAATTCCGATACAAGCTGCCAGCCGTTAAAGGCATCCAGAAAGTTGATGTAGCCCGGCTTGCCGCAAAGTACCTGAATCGGCAGATCCGCGCCGTTCTCCATGAAGATGCGCGACGGTTTCTGATTCGGGTTACAGCCATATTTTAATTCCAGTTCATTCATAATATTTTTCCTTTCATCAAGTATCTGTTTATGATTCCAATATTATATGTTATGTAAACCACTATATTATTTATTCTTATTCACGATCCTGGTTTCATACTTTCCGGTTGCAACCTCAATATATCTGACAAAAAGAGAAACCTTATTCTCCGCATTCAGATTGTTCCAGAGCATATCCGTGAATGCATCGATATCCTGATCGATCTTAACCCACTTCGGCTCACCTTCAAAGCTCGGAAGCGGATTGCCGTCATTCTGATAGGTATGAATGAAATGTCCTTCTCCTGCGATCGGATTTTCATAGGCAAATGTATACCGGTTACATGCTTCCGGATCACCGTTGTTGCTCTTGAGAATTGACATTGCATAATTATAGCAGCCATTTTCAATGTGCAGGATACCGGAGATTCTCGGTGTGTAGTTCGGTCCATCCGGCTCAAACTCTCTGCTGCGCAGTGACTGTTCAAACGTAAGCTGTTTATCCATTCCTTTGTAAACCGTGTCCGTCTGATCTCCGTTTGTCACGATCGTCTTATTTCCAAGAACTCTCACCGGTGCATAGATGATCAGGCTGGGATCTGTCAGCTTGGAAGGATCATATGCCTGTGTGCGGATCCCCTCTCCATCCTCAACAAATACACGGTTACGGCTGTTTTCGCTTCTTCCCATGATAAAATAAGCAGTTACGGCATGTTTTCCGTCCGCCGATTTCCCGATTACAATTCCTCTTCCGGGATAAGAATTTGCAGACAATTCCGCAGCAAGATCTAACATTTTCATCCTATGAATCTCCTTCTGATCTTATATTGTTTTTTGATACCAGACATTATTATATATAACTTTTTCAGGCTTCTCAATACTAAGATGTTTTTTCTGCCGTAAAAAACAAGATGACGGTTCCGATTACGCCGGCAGCAAAGGCTGCCAAAATCATTATCGGAACGCCGGCTACATCCAGGAGAACTCCGCCGAGAAAGCTTCCGAACACACTTCCGACGGTATTGGTTGCCGTCATATAGGCCTGCCCTTTCACTCTGTCAGACGGGCGGATCAGGCTGTTCGTATAATAGACGGATGCCGGGGTAAAGAGTGCAAACCCAAACATCTGCGCTGTCTGAGCGACAAAAATACCGCCAATGTTCCCGGCGAGCAGCATCAAAAGTGCCTTCAAAGTGAAAAACACACTTGAAATTTTCAAGAGATTTCCGCTTGATATCCTGCTCACCAACCAGGTAAAACCGATCATGGTAGGCAGTTCGAGAAATGCAGCGATTCCCGAAGCGGCACCCATCTCCGTGCTTCCTCCTCCATGATACTGCATGATCTGAAACAGGAAATTGTTCAACATATTATGAGAGACAAACACCAGGGAAGCGCCAATCAATAATACAAAAAATTTTTTGTAGGAAGCCAAAAAGGAAGCTTGCATCTTACCGTCCTGCTCATCCGAATATTCTTCCTGAACAGGTTCCGTAATCGCACTCCCGTCCCGATCACGCCCGAACACAAAGATGCAGGAAGCAATCAATACCAGAAAATAGATCAAAATAATAAATACAGGGATAATGTTTGTGGAATGATCCGCAACGATTTTTCCGACCAGAAAAGAAACCGCGGCATAGGAAACAGACCCAATGCCTCTTGCAAGACCAAAATTGATGGGAATCCCTCGATTGATCCATTCCATGCCTATGGCATTGACCAGAGGAGTCAGCACCTGGAGAAATGTGATCAGGATACCGTAAAACAAGGCGTGACACAGGAAATAAAGCCCGGGGATCAAAAGAATGCCGGCACAGATCATCATAAAAATCGAAATGGTCATAATGAGTGCACGTATGGATATCTTTCCGCCATTCTCAGCCAATCCGGCGATGACAGGCTGAAGCCCAGCAGAGATCAATCCCGCCAGCGCTACGATCAGTCCGATCTGAGAATTGGAAAAGCCCTTGGAGAGCAGATACATCGCCGCATAATTGAACACGATGCAGAAGCTCATCCAAAAGCTTCCCTGTAAACCCGAATATTTTATCGTAGGAATCTGATGCTTCATGATTTCCTGTCCTCAAAATCCTGAATATATTGAGTGATTAGTTTTACCGTGCCATCCACACCCAGAATACTGCTGTTGATACACAAGTCATAACTGTCCGCACGCCCCCATTTCTTGGAGGAATAATAATTGTAATAGCTCTGACGCTGCTTATCTTTCTTGATGATCATTTCCCTTGCTTTCTGCTCGGTAAGGTTATATTTCTCACTGATCCGTTTGATTCTGGTCGCTTCATCCCCGTAAATAAAGAGATGAATACAATTCTGGAAATCACTCAGCGCATAATCGGCACACCTTCCGACGATCACACAGGGACCTTCCTCCGCAATCTTCTTGATCGTATCAAACTGAGCCAGAAAAACCTTATGGCTGATCGGCATATCAACAAAAGAGGAGGCATTGTATCCAAAGGAATACGTATCCATCACCAGATTGTATAAAAAAGAATTTGTCGGACGTTCATCATGATTCTCCAGCATCTCCTGGCAGAAACCGCTCTCCTTTGCCGCACGGGACAATAACTCCTTGTCATAGCATTTGATCCCGAAATAATCTGCGATTTTCTCGCCGATCTCACGGCCTGCCGAACCGAACTGACGACCGATCGTAATCACTGTATTCATATACAGCACCACCCTTCTTTAGCTCCGTTTAGATATTCTGATTATAGCATAAATCTAACTGTTCTGCAATTTCCATTCCGCGCTGGGTGGCTGCGAGACCGCCAAGCCCTGTCTCACGAAGTGTGGAATCCATTTTATCCCCCACTTCCTTCATCGCATCGATTACCTGATCCGGCGGAATCCTGCTCTCTATTCCCGCCAGAGCCATATCTGCACAAGAAAGCGCATTCATGGCGCCGATTACATTTCTCTTTACACAGGGAACTTCAACGAGACCGGCAACGGGATCACATACAAGTCCCAGAAGGTTTTTGAGTGCCATTGCCGCACTTTGACAGATCTGTCTGTTATTTCCACCTTCCAGATACGTGAGCGCGCCTGCCGCCATGGCGCTGGCAGAACCGATCTCCGCCTGACACCCTCCGGCGGCACCGCTGATCGACGCACGATAAGCAATGACCTGTCCAATCCCAGCAGCAACATACAATGCTTCCACTATCCTGCTTTCCTCTGCTTTTCCATGCTTGTAATATGGAACGAGCACAGCAGGTAATACTCCGCAGGCTCCGGCGGTGGGTGCTGCCACAATACGCTTCATGCAGGCATTGGACTCCGCCATTCTGAGAGCTTCCGTGATCACCTCCCCCGTGAAGTTGCCGGTCAGCGGTTCTTTATCTTTCATATACTCCGCCATTCTTTTCCCATCGCCGCCGACAAGATTGCTTGATGATTTTAAACTTCCTTCGTAGTTCCCGGAAGCATGAATAATTGCCTCCCAGGTTGCCTTCATCTGTCCCATGGAGGCTTCCTTTGTAACTTTTCGTTCCTCCAGATCATCCTGCAGGATCACTTCCCAAAAAGGGATCTGCCGTTTCCCGGCTTCTGATATGATTTCTTTCAGTGATGTATAAGACATATGCGCTCCTTTAACTGTCAGCAACTTCACAGTTGCATTCTATATTTTATTCCTCTTCTCCGTTAAAATATGTTACCTTGATAATGCCTTCCAGATGTTCCAGCCATTTAATGGATTCTGCAGGCACCGGCTGATCCGTCTCCAATACCATTACCGCATAACCACCCCGCTTATCACGGTACAGCTGCATGGTTGCGATGTTTACACTTTTGTGTGAAAGCATTGAGGTAACCTCTGCCACATGCCCGGGCTGATCCAGATTATGGACGATCAGCGTTGGCTTTTCGGAAGAGAAATTCACATCGATGCCATCCAGCTTCTGGATCATGATCCTTCCTCCACCTATGGATGCTGCCTGAACCTCAAGTGTCCTGCCGTTTTTACCTGTAAGCAGAAGCAGCGCGGTATTCGGATGCGCATCCTTAATATTTTTCGTTTGGAATGTAAAGTGAAGCCCCTGTTTGCCGGCAATCGCAAAACTGTCCGGAATCCTCATATCATCCGGTTTCATGCCAAGCAGTCCGGCGATCAGAGCCCTGTCCGTACCATGCCCTTTCCCTGTCGTTGCAAAAGAACCATGCAGATAAATATCGGCAGATGCAATCTCATCCTGCAAAAGTTCTCTCGCAATATATCCGATCCTTACTGCGCCCGCTGTATGCGAACTGCTGGGACCTACCATCACCGGCCCCAGAATGTCAAACAGATTCATAATACACCTCCGGCCATCCGCATTCTGTCCAATTTTTTCTACAAAACAAGAAAACTCTGTAATGACCCATTTGTCATACAGAGTTTCTCGAATATCCAAAAAATATTATACTTTTATTGAAAAGAGATGTCAAATACAAAAAAACCCTTACACAGCCGAAGCCATGTAAGGGTTTTCGATTTCTCTTTTTCAATCAGCAATCCAAACGGATTATGCTGCTTTCTTCTTGGTAAGTGTCTGGATACCCTCAATCACAAGGATAATCGCCAGCACGATCAACAGAATGGCAAGCACGGTCTGTGCGTAAGGACCCCAGTCAGCACCGCCTGCAGAGATGATACCGATCTGATTCTTTACGGTAACGATCAGAGAGCAGATCGTTACAACCATCATAAATGCCATAGGAGCAAGGAACATCTTGTTGTTCTTGCCTGCGTTGGAAAGCCACGTAGCAACAGCTAACAGTCCAAGTCCTGCAAGGAGCTGGTTTGCAGCGCCGAACAGACCCCAGATCTTATTCCAACCTGTCATACCAAGTGCAATACCAAGGACAACGGTGATAAGCGTTGCAACATAAGGATTAACAAGAATCTTCTTGTAACCTTCCTTCACATCTGCCGCTGTCTGTCCCGGCTCAAGCCAGAACTCCTGGAACATGAAACGACCAAGACGTGTCGCTGTATCCAGAGATGTCAGGCAGAATGCAGAATATGTAAGTACCAACAGCGTATTTAAGATGGAAACTGTCTGATCTCCAAACACCTTATACATCATGGAGATACCTCCTGCAAAGATGTTGGTAGCACCGGCTGTAATACCGTTCTTGTAAGCATAGTTGATCGCGCATACTGTGATGACAGCAAGCACACACTCAAGAAGCATACCGCCGTATGCGATCGGTTTCGCATCTGTCTCTTTGTCAAGCTGCTTGGAAGTCGTTCCGGAGGAAACCAGTGAATGGAAACCTGAAATCGCACCACACGCAACAGTTGTAAACAACACAGGGAAGAGGTACTGTGTACCGTTTCCGTTGTCCACTGCAAAACCGCTGAAAGCCTTCAGACCTTCCGCACCTTCTACAAAACCTGCACCGCCCAGGGATGTATGGGAGATCACAATACCTACCAACGCAACGGCAAGCATCGCATAAAGCAGGAAAGAACTCAAGTAATCACGAGGCTGGAGAAGGATCCAGACAGGTGTTACGGATGCGATCGCAATATAAAAACCAACAATGATCATCCATGCCTTGGTGGACAGATAGATCGGATGGAAATTCATACCAATCGCCATACAGACAACAATCGCAAGCACACCAAGAATTGTGGAAAGTCCCATGCTGGCGTTTCTGCGGTATACGGCAAAACCGAACACGATGGCAATCACGATGAATAACAGGGATACCATTGCTACGGAAGCATTAGCCTCTGTTGCGGCAGCCGCTGCCGCGATAGCAGCATCTGTCTGCTCTTTGGGAGCAACGATTCCGAATGTGGATGCAACGATAGATGCGAAAGCAGCCACAACCAGAATCAGTGTCAGGTAAGAGAAGATGAGGAACAGACGCTTTGCGCGCTTGCTCATGTTAGCAGAAATAATCTCACCGATAGACTGACCTTTATGACGTACGGATGCAAACAGTGCACCGAAGTCATGCACACCGCCGAAGAAAATACCGCCGATAAGGATCCAGAGTACCACAGGCACCCATCCGAACACAGCAGCACCGATCGGTCCGGTGATAGGACCTGCACCTGCGATGGATGAAAAATGGTGACCCATCAGGACAGGCGCTTTGGCTGGGACATAATCAACACCATCTTGCAGTTCATGTGCCGGTGTGGGCTTATCGCTCTCACCAACGCCCCACTGCTTGCACAGCCATCCGCCGTAGAAAATATATCCACAGACAAGAACAGCGATGCAGATAATTAAAAGCACCAATGAATTCATAAAATCTCTCCTTTTCTTTCGTTTACTTTTTTTGATGAAGTAAAACTTTTTTCAAAATTTTCACCGTCGTCTTTCCGGCTCTGTTGCTGTCAAAACGGTCGTGTCCCAGATCGACCAGGGCAGCGTGGAAATCCATCCAGCCATGCAGCGAAAAATGAAAACTTTTGTAAATGCGGCACTTCTTCAGCGCCTTCCTTGCCTCCTCATCCACCTGATCACAGACAAAGATCGGCGTAATATAGGAATACATATGTCCCGGCCCGATATTCATCCGACCGAAGCCATCCTGATACGCCTTCTCTTTACACTGCTCAAACACTTCCAGCGTCAGATGAGGTACATCAAATAAGTACAGAAATTCTTCACAGTCCGCCGACCATAACTCTGCCTTTCTGTGAAGTACATATTTCTCCGAATGTTCAAAATACTCACAGAGAGCTGTGAGTGGTTTCTGCTCTTCATCGAACAGCGTAATATTATAATAGGCCTGATAGCTCTTCAGAAGGATCTGAATCGCTTCCTGTCTGGTATAATTCATCTTTTCTCCCTGAATCTTACAACCCCAACATAGGAAATTTTATCATTTTTTTAGAAATGGTTCAACATTTATTTATATTATTTTCAAGATTTCCAGATATTTCTACAAAATCTGCAGCAGCCTTTCGAAATACTCCGGGAGCGGTGCACATGTTTCTATATATGCACCTGTCCTTGGATGGGAAAACCCAAGAATCTGTGCGTGAAGTGTCTGTCCCTGCAAATGATATCTGTTTTTTCTGCCCGGGGCGTACACCTCATCACCAAGCAGCGGATGTCCAATATGGCTCATGTGCACGCGAATCTGGTGGGTCCTCCCGGTCTCCAGACGGCACTCTACATATGTGTAATCAGAAAAGCGCTGTAACACACGAAAATGTGTCACAGCCTCCTTCCCATTTCGCATATTCACCGCCATGCGCTTCCTGTCAGTCGGATGTCTGCCGATCGGAGCATCAATTGTTCCCTGATCATTTTTTATGACGCCATGCACAATCGCAACATATTTTCTGGTAATACTGTGTTCCTTTAACTGCGCTGCAATCGACGCGTGCGCAAAATCATTCTTGCAGACAATGACAGAACCGGTTGTGTCCTTATCGATCCGGTGGACAATTCCGGGACGCAGGATGCCGTTGATTCCTGACAGGGAATCCCTGCAATAATACATGAGCGCATTCACCATTGTACCGGAATAATGCCCGGGTGCCGGGTGAACCACCATTCCCTTTGGCTTATCAACCACCAGCACATCATCATCCTCATACAAAACAGACAGAGGTATGTTCTCCGGTCTGATATCAGGCTCTGCCGAAGGTGGAACCGTCACGTTAATCATATCCTCGGCTTTCACCTGATAATTTGCCTTCACAGTCCTCCCGTTTACCAGTACAAGCCCGTCCTTGATCAGCTTCTGCAGATAAGTTCTGGAGAGCGTATCCATATAAGAGAGCAGACATTTGTCAAGCCTGCTCTCCTCCATTTCTTCCGACACACAGATTGTAATCGTATTTTCATCCATAAAATCTTTCCTATTTCACTTCACGGAATTTCTTCTGTTTGAAGCTGATAAAATTCAGATCATCCTCTTTGTACACAAACAAAAGCAGGATTACAAGTACCACAGTCGCTACAGTCACATAGATATCCGCTACATTAAAGATCGGGAAATTGATCAGTACAAAGGAGATAAAATCGACCACATACTCAAAACGCAGCCTGTCAATCATGTTGCCGAGCGCACCGGATGCGATCATAACAAGCAGGACATGCAGGATAGTGTATTTCTTTTTCTCCGGTGCCTTAATAAGCACATAACCGATCACTGTCAGGATTAGAATCGCGACAAACACAAAGAAGATTTTCTGGTTCTGAAGCATCCCGAATGCCGCACCTCTATTCTCAAGATAATTGAGTTCCAGAACATTGTCGATGATCGGGATAGCCGGCTGATCCTTCAGATGGATCACAGCGATATATTTTGTAAACTGATCTGCCAGCACTAGCGCTGCAAGCCCAAGGAAATCTGCGATCAGCAGATGCATTTTTTGTTTATTCATATTGGTTCCTTTCTGTTGTTACTTGTTCAGTCTTCTGCACTGTACAGGATTTCTTTCAGTGCCGCTTCCATTTCTTCAAATGTCACGGTTGAATCTGTCACAGCTTCTCCGATCTGTTTCAACAGGACAAACTTAATTTTCCCGTTTTCCATTTTCTTATCAGACCTTGCCGCCTCGAGGATTTCCTCCGGATCAATATCCTCAACGGAGATCGGAAGTCCGAACGGCACAAACATGTCGCGGATCTCATAATATTCTTCCATCGGAAGCATTCCGCGCTTCCAGGAAATATACGATGCGGCAATACAGCCGAGCGCCACACATTCCCCGTGAAGCATGGTGAAATCCTTATATTTTTCGATTGCATGACCGAGCGTATGTCCGAAATTTAAGAGGGCTCTCTCTCCCTTTTCCTTGGGATCGCGCTGAACAACATCACGCTTGATCTTACAGCTTTCCTCCACCATCTTTTCCACAACATCAAGCTCACGCTCATTGATCTCATAGAAGTTATTGATCAGCCACTCATAATAATCGCTGTTCTTGATCAGACCATGCTTCAGGATCTCAGCCATTCCACAGGCATACTGTCTGTCATCAAGTGTTTTTAACACTGCAAGATTCATATATACCAGCCTCGGCATATGAAATGCTCCGACCATATTTTTATACTGATCGAAGTCAACGCCGGTCTTCCCGCCGATACTGCTGTCCACCTGTGCAAGCAGCGTGGTCGGGATCTGAACGAAATCAATTCCCCGAAGATAGGTTGCGGCAGCATAGCCTGTCATATCACCGGTGACGCCTCCACCGAGCGCGAGCAACATATCCTTGCGGTCAAACTTGTGCTCGATCAGGAAACGGTACAATTCCTTGATCTGGTCCAGATTTTTGTTCTTCTCGCCCGCCGGGAATGCATAGATCTCCAACTGCACGCAATGGTCACGCAGACACTTTGCAACTTCCTCCGCATATAATTTCTCCACATTGGAATCCGTCACAATACAAAGACGCTTTTTGCCAATGCCAAACGGCTCAAGTTCTTCTGCAAGCGCCGAAAAATCTCTGGTTATCACAATGTCATAGCCGGTATGTTCACCGGTGGATACAGGTAATCTCTTTGTCATAAACGCTTCTCCCAAAAAGAACTTCCTGCCGTAACAGGAAGTTCCAACATGTTATTATCTGATCATCAAATCCGTTTTTAGAGGGCAGGAACATCAAAGGAACCATTGATAATTTCCTGGAAATCGCCGGAAATATCAACACTGGCCGGTGTCACAATAAAGATATAATGAGATATTTTCTGAAGATTGCCGCTGATCGCGAAAGTGGAACCAGACGTAAAGTCGATAATCCTCTGTGCAATATCAACGTCCAGACCTTCCAGATTCAAAACGACCGTACGATTCGCAAGCAGCGTTTCCGTAATCTCTCTGGCATCTTCCACAGATGTCGGCTTGATCACACAAACCTCCATCCCATTTCCCATCACCTTGCGCGGAGACTGTCTCATCGGTGTAACCTTCGGCGCCTTCTTCTGTGATTTCTCTGCCGGAGGCTCTTCCACATCCGCTTCCTTTACGGCAAGAGAAGTTCTTTTTGATATCTTTTTCTCTTCCGGCGTTTCTTCATAATCATCGTAATCATCATATCCTTCTTCGTCTTCGGTCAGCCTCATAGCATTCAAAAACTTGTCCATCACACCCATAACTCGTTCTCCTATTCTCCCTCTCTATACAGAATATTGCCGCTCACCAAAAATACCGGTGCCAACTCTTACATAGGAAGCTCCTTCTTCCACTGCTACCTGATAATCACCGGTCATTCCCATTGATAAAATATCCATACACACATTATCAATGTTTTTCCGCATTATGTCAACAGATAATTGCTTTAATGCCTTAAAATAAATGCGATTTTCTTCGGGATCATCCACATAAGGGGCAATTGTCATAAGCCCTTTGACTGCAATTCCGGGCAATTTTGCGATCTGTTCCACCAGATCGGCCGCCTGCTCGGTATACAGACCGAATTTTGTATCTTCCTTCGCCACGTTCACCTCGACGAGGATATCGGTCGTCACCTGTTTCCTGACAGACTCTTTGCTGATCTCTTCCGCAAGTCTGAGAGAATCCACACTGTGGATCAGAAACACTTTCCCGATGAGATATTTCACCTTGTTGCGCTGAAGGTGTCCGATCATGTGCCACCTGATATCTTTCGGAAGCTGTTCGTATTTTTCCGTCAGCTCCTGTACTTTGTTTTCCCCAAAATCCCTGCAGCCGTAAGCATATGCCTCCTCCAGCATGGGAATCGGTTTCGTCTTGCTGACCGTGATCAGCTTTACACTGCGCCTGTCTCTGCCGCTCTTTTCACAGGCTGCATCGATGTTCGCCTCGACTTGTCCGATCTTTTCAGAGATACTCATTAGATCACACTCCTTACTCATAAATGAAATCGTTCTCATTTACACTTTCCGCATCAAGTACAATATAGTCATATACGCTCAATCCGTATGTCGTGCCGGATTCCACGATGGAATACTCGTCATTTTTATATAAAATATTGATCTGCTTAAAGTCGGCATACCCCTTGTTGATGTTGTACACTCCAATCAGCGTGGCTCTTTTACTCACAGGATATTTCTCGGAAGAATTCGGTTTGATCAGATAATCACCGATCCTCAGGCTGGAATCATCCAGATAATACTCTCCGTCCTTCTCGTTGTAAATCGTGGTTTCGATAAACTCTGTGGTAGCGTTGCCATCCTCTGTATAGGCTTCCCTCAGTACGCCATCCCGTCCGCTGTTGCCACCCTTTGTGACATATTCTGTCGGCACAAGGAAAAATTCTCTCTCAACAATCGCCGAGTTTGGAATTTTGAGCCCGCTCTCTGCCTCCGTGATCAATTCAATATCCACATAACGGTCTGTGCAGAAGGTAATCATAGAATTGTTCAGGATCAATTCTGCATAAACCCCATCCTCATTTCTGTGGATCGCTACTTTCGCCCAGGAGATATTCTGGTTTTTCAGAAATTTCACCTGAACATATTCCGCTTCTTCCAGTTCAGCAGCTCTCTCCTCCGTTACCGGGATCACAAGCGACCAGTCCTCACTGGTACAGAGTTTAAAGGCAGGATCTCCCTTATTGATCAGTGCATTGCTGACAAGCTGTTCCTTTTTATACTGAGTCGTATCAAAATCTTTCTCCGTCACCTGTTCCGCCTTCAGTTCCTCATACCCGTCCGTGGAATAGATGACAATCCCGGTTCTGGCTGCATTGTAAAATTGAATACTCCCGGCATTGCCGACGCTGTTTAACGTGTCAAAGCTCTCAAGGATACGGTAATTCGCCAGCTTCATCACCGTTCCCTGCACACCATATTTGAAATCATAAACATCATGAAACTCTTTGGGATCAAAGGTATTGGTGAATCCGAGAATTTCTGATTTCAATTCATTTAAATCAGATTCGGAAAGACTGTTCTCTCCAACCTCGCCGCCCTGCATCTGATCTGAAAGCTTTCCGGTCTCATCCACTGTGTACACAAGGTTGCCGACGGCAACACGACCGCCTTCCCTCGCATAATAATTGATATAACCGGAATCATTGCATGGTATGATCTCCTCAGAGCGGAGCGCAAGCGCCTTGTATACATTGTTGACAGACAGTGAGCCGGCTTTGACCTCATATCCCACAATATGTTTCGATTTGAAATACAGACAGACACAGATAATAATATAGATAAAAATAACGCTGAAAATGATTATTCCC
This sequence comes from uncultured bacterium, assembly GCA_946061355.1. Taxonomy (GTDB): domain Bacteria; phylum Bacillota; class Clostridia; order Lachnospirales; family Lachnospiraceae; genus VSOB01. The sequence continues at coordinate 15,613 of CAMGRE010000022.1, forward strand.
AGATTGATATTCAACGGTTTTCTGTACTGTCTGATTTTACCTGAGGAATTCCCAGCCAATTTCTTTCCCCTTTCACTCCGTGCATCTGTGCAATCGGGAGCGGGCGTCTTTCGCCCTTTCCCGCTGTGCGACCCGCAGGTTGCATCTGCAGCATTTTCCTATCTGCGGGTCTGCGCATAAAAACCTCTGCTGCAAACCAGCAGAGGCTCTTTTGTCTTGTATGTATTAGAGAGATACAATGATATTTTCCTTTAAACTATCCGGAATTTCCGCTTCGTCCAACGAGATACTAAGTACAAAGTCAACCTTGAAGTTGTCGCTGATCTTCTGCAGTTTTGCGATGGCAGGAGCTACATCTGTTCCCTCCAGATGTGCATTCACAAGGAAACTGTCCAGATACATCTGCTCAAGGTCATGATCCTGAGAAATAATGCCACAGATAAAACCGATAAACTCATCACAATCCGAAATCATATAATCACTTACATTGATCAGTCGGATCTTATTGTTCAGCTCGTACATATTCTTGGAACTCTTATCCAGATATACGATATTTCCCGAAACTTCTTTTACTGCACTATTTACTTTATCCAATAACTGTTTTGTCTTGCCTTTTCCTTTTTTTCCTACAATTAATTGAACCATTGTAATCCCTCCTAAAGTAAACTTGTTATATCCATTATAAGATATAAAGGGGTAAAAAACAACCTTTTCTTCATGTTTCCCAATTTTTCTCTCACCGGTTAATCTCGCCTAAAAGATCCGTCATTTCCTCATACATGATCCCGCGCTCCTCCGACCGCATGATCACGGAAATATAGGGATTGCCGGAAACATCTTTGGACAAAAGGATCAGACAATTTCTTGCAGCATTGGTCGTGCCGGTCTTGCCTCCGAGCACGGTAATGTTTTCCGGAGGCTGATAATTTCCCTGCAGATACTGATTGGTCGTTCCAATCTCCATTTTCTTGGGATTTCCCGATTTGTCCGTGTAGGTTGTTGAGTAGGAATCCATCTGTATGATCTCGGAAAACAGATCATACTTCAGAGCCTCATTAAAGATGAGATACAGATCGTAGGCCGTCACATAATGATTGTCATCCTGAAGGCCGTGCGGATTCACAAAATGACTGTTTGTCGCACCGATCTCAAGCGCTTCCTGATTCATCATCTCGGCAAAGTTTTCAACACTGCCACCAATGTGATCTGCAATGGCCACCCCCGCATCATTTGCGGAATACATGAGAAGCGCATGCAATGCCTGGGATAACGTCAGGGTATCTCCTTCTTTCAGTCCGACCAGCTGGGCGCCGCTCTCCTTAATCCCTGCTGCTTCCGCACTGACGGTGATCATATCCTCAGGACTGCCGTATTTGAGCGCAACAAGCGCTGTCATCACCTTGGTAAGGCTTGCCGGATAAAGCTTCTCATGGATGTTTTTGGCATAGATCACATTCGTGTGGTTCAGATCGAACAATCCTGCCGAACTTGCCTGAGACATATCAACATCCGTGCCCTCTGTAACGTCCACGGCCGTCACACAGATATCCTTTGCAAAGGCATCTGCCGTGGTAACCATTGTATTTTCCGTCATTTGAAAGCTGCTGACCGTACTGTCCGGATCGTATGGCAGCCCGTAATCTTTGGAAGCACAGCCTGTCACCATCACTGAAATCGCTATAACCAGCAATACAGACAGCCTGGCTGTATTATTTATACATTTCACGCCACTCCAGGTCTCCTCTGTCAAGAGATTTTATCAAAAGTTCGGCTGAAGCCAGATTGGTTGCCAGCGGAATATTGTGCATATCACAAAGTCGAAAGATATTGTTCACATCCGGTTCATGTGTCTTGGGAGTCAGCGGATCCCGAAGAAAGATCACAAGATCCATCTGATTCTGCTCAATCTGCGCCCCGATCTGCTGCTCACCGCCCAGATGTCCGGCGAGATATTTATGAACATTCAGATTGGTCACTTCCTCGATCAGCCTTCCCGTTGTTCCCGTCGCATACAGCTCATTCTTTGACAGGATTCCGCGGTATGCGATACAGAAATTCTGCATCAGCTTCTTTTTGGCATCATGTGCAATTAACGCAATATTCATATATACCCCTCACTTTACATTATAATCATTTTTCGCCTGTAATCTTACATTTAGGACAAATCCCATTCCTATAAAAAGACTGACCAGCGAAGTCAATGCCGCGCTGACAAACGGGAGCGGAATTCCGGTA
>CAMGRE010000023.1 GCA_946061355.1 uncultured bacterium
AACACAGACCGCCGGTTTCCGGATGTCGGAAGTGGCGGCAGCAGGCGCTGCGAACAACTTAAGCAGCGCGGCAGATGACAGCTTCTCTCAGGTTATGGACCGCACCGTGCAGACGTCTGACAGGGGCAGGCAGAATGTCTCTCAGAACGAGAAGAGTATCTCGTCAAAATCCCCGGTACAGAAAGTCAGCAAGAATACGGTGAAGGACAGTGATGAAAAGACACAGCCGGAGGATGCGGTTTCACAGACAGGTGTCACGGACGAAGTGAGAGATGTGGTGGAGGAAGCTGTACAGGAAGTAAAGGAAGCAGTGGCAGAGCAGCTTGGGATCTCCGTGGAAGATCTGGAGCAGCTGATGGAGGAACTGGGAATCTCCGCAGTCGGTCTGCTCGACCAGAGTAATGTGCAGCCTCTTGTGATGGCGGCAGTCGGAGAGACCGATGAACTCAATCTGCTGACAGACGGAGAACTGTATCAGACAGTGCAGGATCTGACTCAGACAGTGGGAGAACTGCTTCAGGGGGTACAGACGGATCTTCAGGTGGATGATGAGGGCATGACGCAAATCCTGCAGCAGATGGAGATGACGGAGCCGGAAGCATTGCAGGAGGATCTTTGGACAGACGGAGAAACTCAGAAAGGGCCGGTAGTGATCTTTGAGGAAACAGGCAGTCAGGAACCGATGGTAACAGTGCAGACGGAGGTTTCACAGACGGCTCAGATACAGACAGCTGAGGAGACAGAGAGAATAACGGTCGGTGAGCAGGACACAGTATCTGAGAATGCCACGGCAGAGGAACAACCGGAAATCGTGATCCCTGAGAATGACCGGGAGGACAAAGCTTCCACGCAGGGCAGGGAAGGCGGAGAGAACCACATGTTTTCCCAGAATTTTGCAGGACAGAACACACAGGTATTCGGAAATGATCTGATTCAGACAGAACGGTCATTCCCTATTGAGACGGCTGATACACAGAGAATCATGGAACAGATCACTGAGTATATCAAGATTGAGGCAAAGCCCGAGATGACGGAGATGGAGCTTCAGCTTCAGCCGGAGACTCTTGGTACGATCAATGTAAGACTTTCTTCCAGGGAGGGCGCGGTCACAGCTTATTTCACGGCACAGAACGACACGGTACGGGCAGCGATCGAGACACAGCTGGTACAGCTTAAGGACAGCCTGAACGACCAGGGAATCAAAGTGGATGCCGTTGAGGTGACAGTGGCGAGCCATGAGTTTGAGCGTAACCTTCAACAGGACAGAAACGGTGAGGAAGAAGGACAGTACAAGGAGTCAAAGAGAAAAGGAATCCGCAGGATCAGACTTGACGGGGAGGAATCCATTCAGGAGATGGAACTTTCCGACGAGGAACGCATCACGGCGGAGATGATGGAACAGAACGGAAACACGGTAGATTTTACAGCGTGAAAGGAGAATGGAAATGAGTTTAGTAGCACCCGTAAAGGATGGAAAGATCCAGGATGTATCAGCTTCCGGCACATCGAATTCCACTGAGAAAGAGAAAAAGACGGGAAGTTCATCTCTGGATAAGCAGGCATTTCTTCAGCTTCTGGTAGCGCAGATGAAGTATCAGGATCCTCTGGAGCCTACCAGCAACACGGAGTATATCTCACAGCTTGCAACCTTCTCCAGTCTGGAGGAGATGCAGAATATGCGTTCGTCGATGGATCTGCAGAGAGCTTCCTCTCTTGTGGGACAGGAAGTATATATGAAGACGACCAATGCCACTACGGGAGATACGGATTATGTCCATGGCATTGTGGATTATGTGACTTATGAGAACGGTAAAGCGTTCCTGTCAATCAATGGGTCACTCTATCCGCTGGATGATCTGGACAGCGTATACAATCAGGAGTACACAGAGGCTTACAGCATGGCATATGACTTCACAGTTGCACTCAATAAACTGCCTTCCGCAAGCAAGCTCACAGTCAGCAATTTTGAGGATGTTGAGAAGCTGCAGAAGACTTATGAGAGCATGAGTGATTATCAGAAGGGTTATCTGACGAGCGACAACAAGAAGAAGATCGAAGAACTGATCGCAAAGATGAACGAGATGAAGAAGGCGATTGAGGAAGCGGAAAATGCGCAGGGATCATCTTCGACAAGCGGGACGGAAAACGAAGACAAGACATCTTCCGCAGAGAAGACGGAAAACACAGATGAGATCTCTTCCGCAGAGGAGACGGAAAGTTCGGACGAGACATCTTCCGCAGAGGAAACAGGAAACACAGACAAGACATCTTCCGAGACAGAAGCTGCTGACGAGACATCTTCCACGGAGGGGAGCGATGAGGCAGAAGCGGTAGCGGAAGAGACAGGATCCACGGAGGGAGAAGAGAGCGGTGAAGGTACAGAATAGCCAATATCTTTCCGCATTGCAGATTCGTGACCAGTACCTGAATCAAAAGGTTCAGACCGGGCAGACGGAAAACTCGGCAAAGGGAACTTCTTTTCAGGATATCCTGAATCAGAAGGCAAATCCGGTGCAGGAAAATACCGGGTTAAAGTTTTCCAAGCACGCGGCCAACAGACTTGAGGACCGTAACATCAGACTCACCGAGGAGCAGATGGAACGATTGAACGGTGGTACGCAGAAAGCAGGCGCGAAAGGAATCAGAGAATCGCTGGTGATTGTGGATCAGCTTGCATTTATCGTGAATGTACCGAATCACACAGTGGTGACAGCAATGGATCAGACAGAAGCAGACGAAAATGTATTTACCAACATTGACGGTGCCGTAATTATGTAGCCGGACCTTACAGGAGGCGAGGGTTCCTGACTGACAGAGGGAACCATTTACGGACCGGGTAAAAGCTTAGGAGGTCATTTCATTATGATGAGATCAATGTATTCTGGTGTAGCCGGACTGAAGACACACCAGACAAAGATGGATGTAATCGGTAACAATATTGCCAATGTAAATACCACATCCTACAAATCACAATCAATCAATTTCAGTGATCTGATGTATCAGACCACATCAAGGGCATCGGGACCGAATGCGACGACAGGCCGCGCCGGTGTCAATGCAAAACAGATCGGTCTCGGTGTGCAGTCGGCAGCAATCAGCACTTCGATCACCAGTGCCGGTGCCACACAGACCACAGGCAATCCGTTTGATATCAAGATCAACGGCGAAGCCTTTTTTGTCGTGAGTGGCGACGGTAAGAGCAACTATTTCACGAGAGACGGTTCTTTCTATGTGGACGCGGCAGGCAATTTAGCAATGTCCTCCACCGGATACAACGTGATGGGTTGGCTGCCTGATCCGTCCACCGAAGGGACGACGATCAAGAAGGACAGTGTTCAGGCACTGCGTGTCTTAAGTGCAGCGAATATGACATATCCGCCGGAATCAACGACAGAGGCTTATGTGGAAGGTATCCTGGACAAACTGGAGCCTGATGCGGCTACTTCCGCGGGAAAGACCATGAATTTAAGCTTCTTTGATGCGCTCGGCTACAGTTATACGGCAAGATTCAGCATCCATGAGACGGAAACAAAGGGACAGTATACAGTACAGCTTGACGACATTCTCAATGCGGACGGTGATTCGCTGGTGGATGTGTATGAAGTGAATAGTATCAGTGAGATTGCAAAGTTCGGAGAGACCGGCACAAGTGAGGTAACGGAACTTGTGTCCATGCTGGATGGTGTGACTTATACCAGGGGTGCTACCCGCGCGGATGATATCTATAGCAAGAAGGCTGCAGTGGCAAATGTATTTTCCACTGATTATGCAACAAAGGCGATAAAGGGACTGGAATATAAGCCGGCCACCACAGGTTCGAATGTGATTGCGGATGGTGATTCGTTCAGCGGAGGCGACACGGTTCCCCTGACGGCTACCGGAACCATTACGAGGGCCGACATGGAGAAGTATAATGGTCTGATGTTTGTGAAAAGGGATGCTGCAGGAAACGGTCCGTATTATCACTACACCAAGGCTGACGGATCAAATGTGGATCTGGACGCTGCTTCGACGGCAGATCCGGATAAATGGAAGGAAGCATTGGGTCTTACCGGAACACTCAGCAATGTGAGCATGGATGCTGACGGAAATGTGACATTTACCCATACGGATGATTTCAATGTGGATGCCGGAAAGGAAGGCGTTTACAAGGACAGCAGTTTTACGATTAATATAACCCGTGAGGAAGCATACGGACTCGACACATCGGCAAATAACGGCAAGACATACAACTTTGATGATGTTGCCGAGGATGGTCAGGCGCGTATCACAACAACGACTACTTATAGCGGAAATATTCTGGAATTTGATACCGATTCCGGTAAATTCAAATCCATCAATAACGCGAATGCCGTGACACTTGATTTCAATGAATCGGCAACAGACAAGGGCGGAAAAGTGACTTCTCTTGCGAACTTCTCCGATATCAACATCGACTGGTCAAATACCACCTGGTTCGCAAACGGAGGCAGCTCCACGATCACGGCACAGTCCGGTACGGAGGGAGCAGGCATTGGCGCCGGCAGGAAGCTCGGACAGATGTCCGGTGTCAGCATCCAGCAGGACGGTACGATCTATGCAACCTATGACAACGGTATGACCAGACTCCTCGGACAGATCGCGGTGGCAAAATTCGCCAATGCGGCCGGTCTTGAGAAGGCGGGTGACAACCTGTATGCGGCAACCTTGAACTCCGGCGAGTTTGACGGGGTCGGTGTGGATATCACAGCGGACGGTGTCGGCAGCATGTCGACCGGATGTCTGGAGATGAGTAATGTGGATCTCTCTGCGGAGTTTACGGAGATGATCACGACACAGAGAGGTTTTCAGGCAAACAGCCGTATCATCACCGTGTCGGATACATTGCTTGAGGAGCTTGTCAATCTGAAACGATGATACATAAGGGAATAACAATTTAAAATATTTTTTGATTTTTGGGGTGCCGGGCCGCATGCTATAGCGTGCGGTCCGGCACCCGTACAACATGTCATGAAATTGCAAAAGAAGTAGACAAAAAGAAAAAAGTTTAGTAAAATTGTGTAGAAAGGATATTTTTGCAATAAAATGCGAAAGTAGTTAGGTGACATTCGTGGATCTGGCTTCGGTAATCGGTCTCGTTGTATGCTTTGCGATGTTAATATTCGGTATCGTCAGCAGTGGTGGTCTGGCTTCGATCATCGACTTCCTCGATCCGCCCTCCGCGCTGATCACGTTCGGTGGCGCACTGTGTGCAGTCCTTACGATGAACAGCATGGCTGATTACGTGAACGGCTTAAAGAGTTTTATGCTGGTATTCAAATCTCCGGTTCTGGATACGCCGGGTGTGATCAACAAGATTATCGAATTGTCGAATATTGCGAGAAAAGAAGGTCTGTTATCGCTGGAAGAGGCGGCGGGCAATCTGGAAGATCCTTTCTTAAAAAAGGGAATTATGCTTGTTGTGGACGGTACGGATCCCGAACTGGTACGTGCCATCATGGAAACGGAACTCGTGAACATTGATGAGCGCCACAAGAAAAATATGAGCTTCTGGGAAAATCTGGCATCCATGGGACCTGCGTGGGGTATGATCGGTACCTTGGTGGGTCTTATCAACATGCTTAAAAAGATGGATGATCCGTCTGCCATCGGTCCTTCCATGGCAGTCGCGCTGATCACCACATTGTACGGGTCTTTGCTTGCAAACTGGATCTGTACTCCTGTGGCAACGAAGCTTAAGGTGAATAATAATGCAGAGTTGACCGTGAAGGAGATTATGATCGAGGGACTGCTTTCAATTCAGGCAGGTGAGAACCCGCGTGTCATTGAGGAGAAACTGAAATCCTTCCTCGCACCTAAGGACAGGGCAACTGCAAGTGAAGGCGGAGGTGAGGCAGATGGCTAAGAAACGTCAGGAAGATCCGCCAGCCGGGTCACCGGCGTGGATGGCGACGTTCAGTGATCTGATGAATCTGCTTCTGTGCTTTTTCGTTCTTCTGTTCTCGATGTCTACCGTGGATGCGCAGAAATTTGAGATTATTGCGGCATCCTTTTCACAGACATTCAGTGTGTTCCATGCCGGCTCTACAGCGATCGGCGATGGTGTGCTGGTCAGCAACGGTGTCAGTCAGCTCAATGAGCTGGACGATTATGTGAACAGCATGGGGAAGGCACCTGCGGATGCAGAGGAAAAGATAGATTCGCTCGAGGAAATGGCTGAATCATTGGATGCGGAAAAGCTGAAGAAATCAGAGGAGCTTGCCGAGAAGATCGAGGAGGCTATGGACGAACAGCAACTGGGGAAAGATGTCGATATGGAAGTGACATCACAGTATGTGCAGCTTACATTGAAAGGTGCATTGCTGTTTGATTCGGGAAGCGATCAGCTGCGCGAGGAGGCGGAGCCGATCGTAAGCAAACTGGGACAGATACTCGAACGCTATGCCGAGAGCACGATCGAGATCGAAGGTCATACGGACAATGTTCCGATCCATAGCGCAAGGTTTGCAAATAACAATGAACTCAGCAGTGCGAGAGCACTTTGTGTATTTGATTATTTCGTGGCAAATACATCTCTGAGACCGGAGATGATCAAGCATTCCGGGAGAGGTGAATATGTTCCGATTGCTGACAACTCCACACCGGAGGGAAGAGCCAAAAACCGTCGGGTCGAGATTAGAATTTATCATACGCTGAGCAATTATTAAGGCGGAGGAGGATTCTTTCATGAAGAAAAATTTATTATCGATTATCATTCTTGCGCTTTTGGTGGTGAATCTTGTTCTGACTACGATCATGATGATCAGTGTCAGGAGTGCAGCCGTCAAGACATCGGCACTGGTATCTGATATCGCGGGAGCCATGAAGCTGGAGCTTTCCTCGGGAGCCGGAGCGGGTGCCATGAAGCAGGATGTTCCCATGGAGAATGTTGCAGTATACAAGATTGAGAATCAGATGACGATCCCGCTTAAAGTCGGGGAAGACGGAGAAGCGCATTTCTGTGTGGTTTCCGTTGCGTTGTCCATGAATACAAAGAGTGACGGGTATAAGACTTATGGGGCGGATATCAGCTCCAAGGAGAGTCTGATCACCAGCGAGATCTATGATGTGATCGGGAATTATACTCTGGAGGAAGCTCAGGCTGATAAGGATGGCATGAGGAATGAGATCTTGAAGAAGATTCAGGCAATGTTTGATTCCGACTTTATTTTCCAGGTGGCTTTCAGCGATATTATTTTCCAATAGGATTATGTGATACATAATCAGCCAGGAGGTGAGCCGCGTGGGAGAGGTTTTGTCCCAAAGCGAGATTGACAACCTATTATCAGCGCTTAGCAGCGGTGAGCTTGATGTAGATGAGATACAGGGCAAAGAGGAAAAACAGGTCAAGAATTACGACTTTAAGCGTCCTGCGAAGTTTTCAAAGGAACATCTCAGAACCCTGGAGATCATATATGAACATTACGGAAGACTTCTCTCTACAAATCTTCCGGTATATCTTCGAAAGAATGTGCAGGTCAGTGTGACCAGTTCCGAGACGGTAACCTTTTCGGAATTTACCAACGCACTTTCAAATCCCGTTATTTTGGGAATCGTTAATTTTCAGCCGCTTTCCGGCAATATTATCGTGGAACTTGCCTCTAATCTGGGCTTCGCGATCATCGACAGGATGCTCGGAGGACAGGGGGTTCCGCTGGAGAGACCGAGGGAGTTCTCGGAGATCGAGATGACGATTATCGAGAAGATCATGGTAATCTGCATGCAGCTTATGCGGGAGCCGTGGAAAAATGTGGTTGATATCAATCCTGTGATGGACCGGATTGAGACGAACGCACAGTTTGCCCAAGTGATCTCTCCGAGTGATATGATCGCGATTGTCACCCTGAATGTTAAGATCGGTGACGCGGAAGGGCTTATGAATGTATGTCTTCCTTATTTTACACTGGAGACTGTGATGGATAAACTGAACACCAAATACTGGTTCTCGACAATGAAGGATGAGCATGACGAGAATTATCAGGAGTATTTGGAGGTTATGCTGCGAAAGGTAGATGTGCCTGTCAAGGCGGTCCTGGGGAAGAGCGCGATATCGGTAGATGACTTTGTACATCTTCAGGTGGGAGATGTGATACGCCTCGATTCCAAGGTGGACAGTGACCTGAATGTTTATGTTGGAAATATCAGAAAGTTTACAGCGTTGCCGGGTGCCAGCAAAGATGCATATGCGGTACAGGTGACTACAGTAATCAGAGAGGAGGAATAAGAGCATGGATGGAATGCTATCGCAGGACGAGATAAACGCCTTGCTGAGTGGTATGGACATCGGTGGTTCTGCGGGAGATTCTGATCCGGTATCAGATGCCGGGGCGGCATCGGATGCCGGTGGTTCGGATTTTATTGATGAATCCCTTCTGACTCCTACGGAGCGGGATGCCATCGGCGAAGTGGCAAACATCAGCATGGGATCTTCGGCTACCACGCTTTTTTCCTTAGTTAACAGAAAAGTAAATATTACAACACCGGTAGTTACGCTCACCAACTGGAAGAACATGATCAAGGATTACGAAAGACCTTGTGTGTTTATTCAGATCAAGTATACGGTGGGACTGGAAGGAAGTAATATCCTGATCCTCAAGGAGAAGGATGTTAAGATCATCACCGACCTGATGATGGGAGGGGATGGCACCAATATCGATGGCGAACTGGGAGAACTTCATCTGAGTGCGATATCGGAAGCGATGAATCAGATGATGGGGTCTTCTGCCACAGCACTTTCTTCCATGCTTGGTACGACGATCGATATCAGTCCGCCGGAGGCAAGTCTCGTTGACCTGACAGAGTTTAAGAAGCCCGGCGATATCGCGGATTTCCTGGAAGGTACTTTCTGCAGGATCGAATTCCGAATGCAGATTGAGGATTTGGTGGACAGTACGATCTTACAGTTGTATACGATCGACTTTGCAAAGTCGTTGTATGATACTTTCATCACACAGACGTATGGATCGGAAGCAGCAGCTCCGGCTGCACCGGAACCGGCTCCTGCTCCTGCACCCCAGCCGTTTAATCCGCCGCCGGTTCCGCCTATGGGAATGAACCCGGCTCAGGCAGGTATGGGGATGCCGCCGATGGGAATGTATCCGCAAATGGGAATGCCGCAGATGAATATGGGAATGTATCCGCAGATGGGAATGCCACAGCCGGATCCTTCCCAGATGCAGAATATACAGCCTGCACAGTTCCAAAACTTTTCGGATAATTATGGTAATGTGGCCGGTCAGCAGAATATTGGATTGATCATGGATGTTCCGCTGGAGGTTACGGTAGAACTCGGGAGAACGACAAAATCTATTTCGGACATACTGGATTTTGCGCCGGGTACTATTATAGAATTAGACAAGATTGCCGGAGAACCGATCGATGTTCTTGTGAACGGCAAGTTTGTGGCAAAAGGTGAAGTAGTAGTTATTGAGGAAAGTTTTGGTGTTCGTGTAACCGAAATCATAAAGTAGATAATAGGAGTGAAGAGATATGGCAAAAAATATTTTAATTTGTGACGATGCAGCATTTATGCGAATGATGATCAAGGACATCCTGACCAAAAACGGCTATAACGTTGCCGGTGAGGCTGAAAACGGACAGAAGGCAGTGGAGAAATATGCTGAGCTGAAGCCCGATCTGGTGCTTATGGATATTACCATGCCGGAGATGGATGGAATTCAGGCGCTGAAGAAGATCAAAGCTACCGACCCGTCCGCTACGATCATCATGTGTTCCGCGATGGGCCAGCAGGCAATGGTAATCGAATCTATTCAGGCAGGGGCCAAGGACTTTATCGTGAAGCCTTTCCAGGCTGACCGCGTGCTTGAGGCGGTAAAGAAGGTTGTAGGATAATGTTGCTCATTTCAGGAGGCAGCGGAGAATCCTTCGTGCAGTTTTTGACTGTGCTGATCCTGTTTTGTATTGTTTTGGCGATTACATACATCACAACGCGTTGGATTGCGAATTTCCAGAAGACAAAACAGGCGGGAAGTAATATTCAGGTATTGGAAACCTGCAAGATTGCGCCGAATGCTTACATTCAGATTGTAAAAATTGGACTTAGATTTGTGGCGGTCGCCGTGTGTAAGGATACGGTCACAAAGATTGTTGAGCTGTCAGAGGAAGAGTTGCAGCTTGCAGATCCCGGAGAAAACCAGACGGCGGGGTTCAGGGAGATTCTGGAAAAAGTCATAGACAGAAAACAAAAGAAGTAGGCGCTGAAACGAAATGATGAAAAGATTTTTTGGGATGAGAAAATTCATGACGGTATTATGCCTGCTGGTTACAGTGGGCATATTGTTTATCACCGATCATACTACGGTGTATGCAACGGAACATGTGTCAAACCTTACGGGCGAGACGGATACCAGGACCAATATCAATGAGCCGGGTACATCGGACAGTCCGGAGGATTTGAAGGAACTGAATGTTGCCAACAATCTGACAATTACATACAATAACGGGAACGGTACGACGGCCGGACCCGTGAGGATCCTGATCACGCTGACCATGATCGCGATCGCGCCGATGCTGATCATGATGCTGACTTCTTTCACGCGGATCATCATTGTCCTGCACTTTACGAGGACGGCACTCGGCACACAGACATCGCCGCCCAATATGGTGCTGATCGGGTTATCCCTGTTTTTGACATTTTTTATCATGCAGCCGATAGTCACTGAGATCAACGAGACGGCGCTGCAGCCGTTTGATCGTGGAGAGATTACACAGGAAGAGGCAATTTCTACAGGTCTTGAACCTTTGCGTGAGTTTATGTACGGACAGACGCAGGTGAAGGATGTGCGGTTGTTTATGGAGATTTCGGAGACGGAATGGGACGGAAGTCTGGAAGGGATCCCGACATCCGTGCTGATCCCGAGCTTTATTGTCAGTGAGCTCAGGACAGCATTTATTATTGGATTCCTGATCTATATTCCTTTTATCATTATTGATATGGTGGTTGCTTCCGTGCTGATGAGCATGGGCATGATGATGCTGCCGCCCACAACGATCTCCATGCCGTTTAAGATTTTGCTGTTCGTGCTTGCGGACGGATGGAATCTGGTGATCGGCAGTCTTGTCAAGACATTTTACTAAAGAAGGGGATCTGCAACCGCAATACGCTTTGACTTGAAGGAGTAATACGATGACAGTTGAAACAGTAACAGATATTGCAAGAGAAGCGCTGTACCTGATCATCAAGTGTTCGGCACCGCTGCTTTTGATATCGCTGACAGTCGGTCTGATCGTCAGTGTTTTTCAGACGGCTACATCCATACAGGAGCAGACATTGACGTTTGTTCCCAAAATACTCTGTGTATTCTTAGGCATGATGTTGATGGGACATTGGATCCTGAATCAGATTGTCGTTTATATGAACGAGCTTTGGTCCAATTTCAGTTTATATATCAGGTAGCGGTATGATTGATTATACGTTTTCTCTGGAAGAACTGGAATATTTTCTCCTGATTCTGGTACGGGTGACCTGTTTTATCTATGTGTCCCCGTTTTTCGGAATGAATAATGTGCCCAGAAGAGTAAAAATCGGTCTGGGGTTCTTTATTTCCATGGTACTTTATCATATCCCGTCCGTTCCGCATGTCAGACTGTCTTATCAGACTGTGTGGGGGTACGGAGTGATCGTAATGAAGGAGGCACTCACCGGACTTTTGATCGGATTCGGTGCCCAGTTGTGTACTTCCATTGTGAATTTTGCGGGAAGGCTCATGGATATGAATATCGGATTGTCCATGGTCAACATGATGGATCCGACAACCAGAGAGAATACCAGCGTAAGCGGTGTGTTTTTGCAGTATATCACGATGTTGCTCCTCCTGATCACAGGTATGTACCAGTTTCTGTTGAAGGCGCTTGCCGACAGCTATCATCTGATCCCGATCAGTGGTGCGGTATTTAAGAGTGACAGCCTGACGGAATCGCTGGTCAGGTTTATGGGGGAATATATTACGATCGGTTTCCGGATCGCATTGCCGGTATTTGCGGCAATCTTTATATTAAATGCCGTGCTGGGGATTCTTGCCAAGACGGCGCCGCAGATGAATATGTTTTCCGTCGGGATTCAGCTGAAGCTGCTCGTCGGGCTGATGGTGATGTTTTTTACAGTGTCCATGCTGCCGGGAGCGACAGAGTTTATTTTCAAAGAGATGCGGTCGATCGTGACGGCTATGATGGAGGGAATGGTTTGATGCTGGCATACGAACTTCAGTTCTTTGCCAAGGATGGCCCCGGCGGAGAGAAGACTGAGCCTGCCACACAGAAAAAACTGGAAGATGCCAGAAAAGAGGGGCAGGTTGCCAAGTCAAGGGAAATCAATATGGGATTGTCGCTTTTGGCAGCGTTTCTCGTGGCAAAGGTGGCGGTCGGGTTACTCGGAAACAGTTTTTTAAGCAGCTTTTCCAGGGTGTACGGCCGTATCCCGGAAGCGGTCAAGCTCTATGACGGGAATATTCCGTTTGCAATGCTCTATGCGTTGATGAGGAATGTTCTGTTTGATATGTTAAAAATGATGGCGCCTTTTCTGATCGTCGGATTTCTTGTGGCATTTCTTGCCGATGTTATCCAGGTCAAATGGAAGCCGACTTTCAAGCCGATGCAGCCGAAACTCAGCAAATTTAATCCGATTAAGGGCATGCAGAAGATCTTTTCCGCCAAGTCACTTGTGGAATTATTCAAATCGATCTGCAAGATCGCGCTGATTGGCTGGGTGGCGTACCAGACGCTCCGCGATCAGACCGGAGCGCTCCTGCTCATGTATGACATGCCTCTTATGCAGGCGATCGCATATATCGGGGATACAGTGATTAATCTTGGAATTAAGATTTCCGCACTTTATATGATCATTGCTTTTGCAGACTTCCTGTACCAGAAATGGAAATTCTCGGAAGATATGAAGATGACCAAGCAGGAAGTCAAGGAAGAGATGAAGAACGCCGAAGGAGATCCGCAGATCAAAGGAAAGATCCGGCAGAAGATGCGTGAGGTTTCCAGAAGGAGAATGATGGAGGCAGTGCCTGAGGCGGATGTCGTTATCACAAACCCGACGCACTTTGCTGTGGCAATCAAGTATGATCCGGAGCAGTATTCGGCACCTGTGGTTACGGCAAAGGGGGAAGATTATCTGGCACAGAAGATCAAGGAAACGGCGAGGGAACACGGCGTGGAGATCGTGGAAAACAAGCCGCTTGCCCGTATGCTCTATGCCAATGTTGAGATCGGGGAAATGGTTCCGCCGGAGCTGTATCAGGCAGTGGCGGAGGTGCTCGCCATGGTTTACCAGATGCAGGGTAAAATATAGGATAAAGAAATAAAAAAGCAAAGGAGGGACGGAGATGAAAAAGGCAGATATCGGTGTGGCATTGTACATCCTTGCCGCCTTTTGTATGTTCATCATTCCGATTCCTTCCGCGCTTCTCGATGTTTTGCTGGCAATCAATATGTCGGTCGCGTTCGCGATCATGTTCGGCTGTATGTTTGCCAAGGAAGTTCTGGAGATGTCGTTCTTTCCGACGATCCTTTTGTTCACCACGATTTTTCGTATCTCGCTGAATGTGTCATCCACACGTCTGATCCTGACGACGGGAGATCCCGGAAACGTGGTACAGACATTTGGCAATTTCGTGGGCGGCGGCGATCTGATCATCGGGGCCATCATATTTGTCATCATGATCCTGATCCAGTTCATGGTGATCAACAAAGGTTCCGAGCGTGTCGCTGAGGTAACCGCCAGATTCACTCTGGATGCTATGCCCGGTAAGCAGATGGCGATCGACGCCGATCTCAATACGGGAGCCATCAACGATGAAGAAGCCAAGGCGAGACGTGATAAGATCCAACAGGAATCCAGCTTCTTCGGTTCCATGGATGGTGCCGTGAAATATGTAAAAGGAGACGCGACGGCAGGTCTGTTGATCACCGCGGTCAATATTATCGGCGGCATTGCCATGGGTATGTTGCGGGGCGGTATGGATATGAATGCCGCGTTAAATAAATATGCGATCCTGACGATCGGTGACGGTCTGGTGAGTCAGATCCCCTCTCTTTTGATCTCTTTGTCAACAGGTATTCTTGTCACGAAGGGCAGTAAAGATGCGGATTTTGGTTCCGTACTTGTAAGGCAGCTTTTTGGTGTGCCGAAGGTACTGTATTTTGTGGGCGGCACTCTGGTGGCATTAGGCGTCCTGACTCCTTTAAATATTGTTCTTTTTCTGGTGCTTGGCTTTTCCTTTATCATTACCGGCAGGGTGATCTCCGGAACGATTGAGACAGCAAACATTGAGAGTAAGGTAGAGGAGGAAGAGGCTGCGGCAGAGGAGATCAGGCAGCCGGAGAATGTGACTTCCCTGTTGCAGGTGGATCCGATCGAACTGGAATTCGGTTACGGGATCATTCCTCTGGCGGATGTGAATCAGGGTGGCGATCTGTTGGATCGTGTTGTTATGATCCGTAGGCAGGTGGCGCTGGAGCTCGGTGCCGTGGTGCCGATCATCCGTCTGCGCGATAACATTCAGTTAAATCCGAATCAGTATATCATCAAGATCAAGGGAATTCAGGTGAGTGAGGGCGAGATCCTGTTTGATCACTATATGGCGATGAACCCCGGTTTTGTTGAGGAGGAGATCACGGGAATCCCGACGTTCGAACCATCCTTCCATCTGCCGGCGATCTGGATCACGGAGAATCAGCGTGAGCGGGCGGAAAGTCTGGGATATACGGTAGTTGATCCGCCATCCATTATTGCCACGCACCTGACAGAGATTATCAGACAGCACATTGCGGAACTGCTCGGAAGGCAGGATGTGCAGAATCTGGTCAACAATTTGAAAGAGAACAATTCCGTACTTGTGGACGAGCTTGTGCCGAAGTTGCTTGGGCTGGGTGAGATCCAGAAGGTATTGCAGAATCTGCTGAGGGAAGGCATTTCCATCAGGGATCTCCAGACGATATTTGAGACACTGGCAGATTACGCCCCGACAACACGTGATACGGATATTCTGACGGAGTATGTGCGGCAGGCATTGAAACGTGCGATCTCCAATAAATTTTTCCCTCAGAATGAGACAACCAGCGTTGTGACGCTGGATCCTAAGATTGAGCAGGAGATCATGGCGAATGTGAAACAGACGGAGCAGGGGTCTTATCTGACACTGGATCCGGACAGGACCAAGAGGATTGTTGCATCTGTGGAGACGGAGACAAAGAAACTGGAAGATCTCGGGAAAAATCCGATCGTTATTACTTCGCCCATTGTGCGGATGTACTTTAAAAAGCTTACAGAGGATTATTTCAGGGATCTCATAGTCGTATCTTACAATGAGATCGAATCGAACGTGGAATTACAATCGGTTGGGATGGTGACGGCTTAAGATGATTATCAAAAAGTATCAGGCAAAAACAGAAACGGATGCTGTGGAGCAGGCAAAGAAGGAACTGGGATCGGGCGTTGTAATTATGAATGTGCGTAACGTCAAGAAAAAAGGTCTGTTTGCCCTGTTTGGATCAAAACAGGTTGAGGTGACAGTGGCGCTTGAAGATGACACAGAGAAGGTGGCACAGCGAAGAGAACCGCTGAAGAGTCAGGCGGCAACACTTTTGACGGAGCCTGTGAAACGGGAGCCGGCATCGGCAGCAAACAGGGAAATACTGCCTGAATCTGCGGATAACGCAGGAAACGGAAAAGTGATTGAGGAGAAATTGGACAGTCTGCAGAATTTCCTCGCGGAGAAGTTAAGAGAGCCGGAAGAGGAAAAGAAAGAAGCGGATGAGGAAGAGGGCGAAGACTCGGAATCCGTGGTATTTATGAAGCTTCTTTACAATACCATGCTGGAAAATGAAGTCAATGAGAAGTATGCCAATCAGATCATAGATGAGATTGAAAAGAGCAGCAATACAAATCTGCCGATGGATCAGGCTCTCGCCGGGATTTATCAGAAGATGATCTTAAAGTTCGGCAAGCCCGTGACGATCACACCTGCGGAGCGTGGGCCGAAGATGCTTTTCTTTGTCGGACCGACCGGTGTGGGCAAGACGACGACCATTGCAAAGCTGGCATCTCAGTTTCGGGTGGAGGAGAAGAAGAAGGTGGCATTGCTCACAGCAGACACTTACCGCATCGCAGCGGTGGAGCAGCTCCGCACCTATGCAAACATTCTGGATGTGCCGTTTCGGGTGATCTATTCGGCAGAGGAGGTCCTGACATCACTTCATGATCTGCAGGATTATGACTATATCATGGTGGATACGGCAGGCCATTCCCATCACAATGAGGTTCAGCGGGAAAACATGAACCAGTTTATTCATTCCGTGGACGGAAAGGTGGAAAAAGAAGTATTTCTGGTGGTGAGTGCCACGACAAAATACAGGGATCTGATCAATATTGCAGAGACCTATATGGACATGACGGATTACAGACTGATCTTTACAAAACTGGATGAGACCACGGCATTAGGGAATCTTTTGAATCTCAAACTGTACACGGGAGCAGCATTGTCTTACGTTACATATGGACAGAACGTGCCGGATGACATAGAGAAATTCAATCCCCAGAAGACGGTAAAACTGCTTTTGGGCGGGAAGAAGCAATAGGACAGGAGGGATCGTTATGGACCAGGCAGAACAATTGCGTAATATCATAAAAGCCAATCCGATCAATCAGAAACCTCTTGCCAGAGTCATGGCGGTAACGAGCGGAAAAGGCGGCGTGGGGAAATCCAATACCTCCATCAATCTTGCAATCCAGATGAGAAGGATGGGACAGAGAGTGATTATTCTGGATGCGGATTTCGGACTTGCTAATATAGAAATCATGTTTGGCGCGGTGCCAAAATACAATCTGGGTGATCTGATCTATCAGGGAAAAAATATCAGGGAGATCATTACCTGGGGGCCGGGAGAAGTCGGATTTATCTCAGGAGGAAGCGGCATTGCGGGACTTTCCAATCTGAGCAGGGATTATCTGGAATATATTATCAGAAATCTTGCGGAGCTTGACACGATTGCCGATATTATTATTGTGGATACAGGAGCCGGAATCTCGGATGCCGTGCTGGAATTTCTTGTTGCGAGCGGGGAGATCCTGTTGGTGACGACCCCGGAGCCGACCTCTATCACGGACTCTTATTCTCTGCTGAAAGCGCTGAACAGACATCCGCGTTTCAACAGGGACGTAAGCAGGGTAAAAGTAATCGCCAACCGCGTTGATTCGGAGGAGGAAGGCAGAAACCTGTATAATAAACTGAATGCGGTCGTGTCAAGATATCTGAAGCTTCCGCTTCAATATCAAGGCTCGATACCGTATGATGGTCAGCTTGCCAAAGCGGTCATGCAGCAGATGCCGGTATCACTTCAGAATCCACGGGCAAAATCTGCGCTCGCATATGAGCGGATTGCAGCGGATCTTATGAACCGCGAACTGAATCAGGGATTGCAGAAGAGAGGGATGGCAGCATTCTTTTCACATATTATAAGCGGCATACAGTGGGGTGGAC
>CAMGRE010000024.1 GCA_946061355.1 uncultured bacterium
CAGACCGAACACGATCGTCTTCTCCTCTCCGGTCTCCTTACACTTGAGCGCCTCATCGATGGCAACACGTATCGCATGCGAGCTCTCCGGTGCGGGAAGGATTCCTTCCACTCTGGCGAACTGCTCTGCCGCCTGGAATACGGAAGTCTGCTCCACACTGACTGCTTCCATCAGGCCGTCATCATACAGCTGGGAAAGCGTGGAACTCATGCCATGATAGCGAAGTCCGCCCGCATGATTCGGCGAAGGAATAAAGTCGCTGCCGAGCGTATACATCTTGGCAAGTGGACATACCATTCCGGTGTCGCAGAAGTCATACGCATATTTTCCTCTGGTGAAACTGGGACAGGATGCAGGCTCTACCGCGATGATGCGGTAATCCTTTTCTCCCCGCAGCTTCTCTCCCATAAACGGTGAAATCAGTCCGCCGAGATTCGAGCCGCCGCCCGCACATCCGATGATAATATCCGGAACGATCTCATACTTATCAAGTGCCTTCTTCGTCTCAAGACCGATCACTGACTGGTGCAGCAGCACCTGATTGAGCACGCTGCCCAGCACATAACGGTATCCTTCCGATGATACCGCAACTTCGACCGCCTCAGAAATCGCGCAGCCGAGGCTTCCCGTTGTGCCCGGATGCTGCTCCAATATTTTCCTTCCCACCTGAGTGGTCATGGAAGGCGACGGTGTAACGCTGGCGCCATAGGTTCTCATAACCTCACGGCGGAAAGGCTTCTGTTCATAGGAAACCTTCACCATATACACCTTACAATCCAGATCAAAATAAGAACATGCCATGGAGAGCGCGGTTCCCCACTGTCCGGCACCCGTCTCGGTCGTCACGCCTTTGAGCCCCTGTTTCTTCGCATAATATGCCTGCGCGATGGCGGAATTGAGTTTATGACTGCCGCTCGTGTTGTTACCCTCAAATTTGTAATAGATCTTTGCCGGAGTATCCAGTTTCTTCTCCAGACAGTACGCTCTCACAAGCGGTGACGGACGATACATCTTATAGAAATCCCTGATCTCGTCCGGTATCGGGATATACGCCGTGCTGTCATCCAGTTCCTGTTTCGCCAGTTCCGTACAGAATACACCGCTCAGTTCCTCGAGCGTCATCGGCTGCTTCGTCCCCGGATTCAAAAGCGGCGCCGGTTTATTCTTCATGTCGGCACGGACATTGTACCATTCCTTCGGCATCTCACTCTCTTCCAGGTAGATTTTGTAAGGGATCTTCTTTTCGCTCATTTTCTCCTCCTGTATTTTGTGTCTTAATCGGTAAACAGCAATACCCAGTACTTATTGCTTCTGCCGACACCGACATATTTATAATGTTTGTCAAGCAGTTCCGAATTGTCATCACTGTCATTTTTCCATGCGTCCAGCAAATCATCCGTATCGCTTGAACTGTTCTTCTGATAAACCATTCCGTGGTAATCATAATCTCCGATTCCAAACTGGGAATAAACCGTGGAGTAGGAATTTCCGTTCGGTCTCTTGCTCGAAGCCTTGTTGTTATCGTCCATCTCCATCGCCAGAAGCGTCGCTGCCTGAGACAGGGAATCATCGCGATAAACCTTCTTCTTGTCATTGCTGCTTCTGTAATCATTCAGCTTGCTTACAAGCGTCTTAGCCTTGCCGCTGTTGTCATCCACGCGCTGGATCACTCTGTCATACTGCGTCTTGTCAAGGCCGAACTGATAAACACTCGTACCGGAAGAAGTCGTTCCGGTGGTTGCTGTACCGGTGGATGCTGTGCCCGTAGAAGTCGTGTCATAAACAGAGTGCGGCTTCCTCCCCTCATTCTTGCCAAACAGGATATAGTGCTGATACAAAAGCTGCGGATCCTTGCCAAAGACTGCCACGACATCCGGATTATGGTTCGCATAGAACACGGGGTCAAATCCATTCTGCATGATATTGGAAACACTCGGTGTCAGCGGCGTCTGATACTGCGTCGGAGGCACCGGGTTCCTCCCCTCTTTCTTTCCAAACAGTTTATAGTGCGTAAACAGATTCTGCTCATTTGTACCAAAGACCGCCTTCACGTCGGGATATGTATTTGCATAATATGCCGCGTCAAAGAACGTTCCGTCGCTCATCTGCTTCGGCGCCGCAAAAACAGTCATGGACTGCAGCAGCATCACCGCCGCGCAGAAACCGATGATAAGATATCTCTTTTTCATGATCTTCTCCTCCTTTTTCCACTTAGAAAGTATATGATACCTCTATCATATACATCTCTTCTTTCCCCTTCAACAGTTATGAGAAAAATTATGAAAAAATTAAAAAAGATATGACATGTTTCTAGCAAATTTTACGTCCCGCAGCATATTTTGCAACAATTCCATTCAAATCCAAAGACAGGTAGATGGCTCTTTCTATTCTTTGGCGGATATTCAGGTCGTTTGGAGACTTAAGCGCAGAATCATCCAGAACAAGCGCATCAAATTCATATCCATCCTCAAAGCTTCCGACCTTACCAAAAAACTCTCCGCCGCCTTTTGTCGCCATATAAAATGCTTCCTCAAAGGTGACCGGTTTGGCCTTCTCGTCCACATGCCGCCAATACATCTTGGATACCTGTATCGCATCCGTGATCGCCCGGAAAATGGATTCTGTCTGACCACCCGCGACATCACTTCCCAGACCAACCTTCATATCCAGATCCAGATATTTTCTGATCGGCGCAATGCCTGAAGACAGATTCATATTGGACGCCGGACAATGGGCAATAAAGACACCATTATCCTTGATGCGCCTTACCTCGTCATCCGTTGACCACACGCAATGCGCCATTACAGTCCGGACCTTCTCCTGATCAAGATTCCTGTCGCCGAACAGATCGTATTTGTCATAGCCGTCTCCGTAAAATGCCGCATCGGGACGCAACTGCTTCACCCACTCAATCTCACCCTGATTTTCGGATAAGTGAGACTGTACAGGCAATTGATACGTCCGCTGAACCTCGCGGAGCTGCTCCATCAGTTCATCTGTGCAGCTCGGGATAAAGCGGGGTGTCAGAATCGGTCTGGTATATTGATATCTTCCCCTGATGTCATTGATCCAGCCAAATGTGCTGAAAGCCGACATGTCAGCGCTTTGTTCCAGCAGGGATTCCGGCGCCAACCGGTCCATATTAACCTTGCCCACATAACTTACAAGGCCACTCTCTTCCATCAGATCCATCAGGATCTCTGTTGCTTCGCGATGTATGGTTCCGAAGATGCATGCTCTTGTCGTTGCGCTCTTTCTCATATTTTCAGCAAAGATAGCATATGCCTTTTTTGCATATTCCGCATCCGCATATTTTGCTTCTTCGGGAAATGTCTGCGTATTGAGCCATTCGATCAGTTCATAGTCCATTCCCATCCCGCGGAATGCATACTGCGGTGCATGAATATGGAGATCCACCATTCCCGGAATGATCAGCATATCACTGTAATCATATACCTCAAACGATTGGTACTCTTCGGGAATCTCCTCAAAAGTTCCCGCACATATCCCGTTTTTACAGACAACATAACCTCTGAGTGTTTTCAATTCCTTCGGCGTTATACTGTAACATAAATTTCCCTCCAAAACAAAATTTCTCATGAAAACCTCCCCTCGATATCTCACTCAATAAAACAATTGCTCCCCGAATATACTAAATCTATTATATAACAATTCTTTCCACCTTTCTATTACTTTTCAGCGCACTCCCAAAAGAGGCAACAGGCTTTGTCCTGCCTGCTGCCTCCCGGATATATTGGAATACCCCCATTCCCTTTCTCATCATGCCGATCTTCACCTGCTTTTTCAAGCAAACTTGTCGAAGATGTCGCAAACTTGTCGAAAATGTCAAAAATAATGTCAGGTGATAGCTTATAATATATTATGGAGCTATGTTATATGTTATACTATATGTATCTGTCTCAACATAAATGGCGACGTAATAAGGGAGATATTTCCATGAGATTTGCAATTATAGAGGACACGCAGGAGGATTGCATGCTCCTGCTCACTCTGCTGAAACAATATATGGCACATTATGATTTCACATCGGAATTTTCACTGTTTACAAGCGGAGAAGATTTCCTTGCAAATGTGCAGCCTGATCTGTATGACCTTTGCTTTATGGATATTTTTATGGATGGTATGAACGGTGTGCAGACTGCCGAAGCCCTTCGGCAGATCGATCCGTCATGCCTCGTCATCTTCCTGACAACCAGTCCTGACTTCTTTGCGGATGGGTTTAGACTACGCGCCTGGCGCTATCTGCTCAAACCGATCACTCCGGAGCAGCTTGCCGAAGCGCTCCCGGAATGTATCGAGCAGATCAATCTCTCTGCCAGGCAGCTTACCGTGATTGTCAAAAGGTCAGCCGTAACACTTCCTTTCTCGCAAATCCATTATGTGATCTCCTGTAACCGCAGTATTGAAATCCATGGTGAAAACGCCGTGCTGACGACCGGAAAGCAGCTTACCTTCGCCGAGCTGACCGCCCCTCTGCGAAAAGATTTCCGCTTTATCGAAGTTTCAAAGGGAATCGTCGTAAATCTGGACTTTGCAAAAGTGCTCGAACGAAATGACTTACTGATGAAAAACGGCGACCGTCTCCCGATCAGCAGGCCCCGGATCTCGGAAGTATCGGAAGCGCTCGTGCGGTTCCAGTTCATGAAACGATGAGGGAGGGCGAAGTATGAAACGCTTTTGGATTTACATAATGTATATCATCTTGTTACTCTCCACCCGCCCTGTGACAGTTCTTGCAGCGGAACCGGCCACAGATGCAGGAATCACCCCGGCGTCAGAACCCGATCCCAATGAAAATGAAGGGGAATGGGAAGGCGAAGATGACGTGCCGGAGATTACGGTTATTTGGAATGCTGATCTGTTTCTGCAGGCACGTACGCTGGAGTGCGGCGATGAAGAAGGGCGCTCAGACTTGCTGGACACTTTATCCCAACAATTTGAGTCAATAGGCGGTTGGACTGCCGACTCTGAATACGAGGCTGAGCTCGTTTTAGATAAGATTGATGCCAGTGATCTCGACCTCTCCACACCCGGCACTTACACCATTGTCATCCGTTTAAAACTTTCTGACGAATATTCATCCGACTTTTATATCTCAGATGAAACGCGTACCTTACACCTTTCTGTAACGGTAACTGCTCCGGATAAACTGACGCTCACCTATTCCAAAACGATGGATACCTATATCCAGTATCTGGTCTCTCCGTCAGGAGATGAAAATCCGGTGCTCCGGTACGCCGTTACGGAACCGGATACGGAACCTGCGGAGGCTGACTGGACCTCTGAGATTCCGGATGGATTTTGCACTTATTCACAAAACGGCGTGCGCATCTACCGATCCATGCTTGATCCGGAAAAATACTACTATCTGAAAGTCTGCCGCGATGATCTCACCTCCAATGTGGTAAAACTAATACCTCCCACAGACAACAGTATCAATAATGGTATGGGCGGTGACCGTGACGGTTCCGATACAAATGACACGACTCTGGACAAGCCATTGGTCCAGACACCCCCAACAAACTCAGGCAGCAGTTCTTCCTCAGACTCTGACAGAAGTTCTTCCGGCGGTTCTTCTTCCGAAGGAAAAAGTGACTCATCAGGCGGACAGTCCTCACAAACCGCTGCCTCTGCTTCACAAGCCTCGCAAGACGCTGTCTCTGCACCACAGACTGAATCAGCGACATCGACCGTATATGAGCGCTTTGACAACAGCACTCTGACGATCAGTGGTTCCAGGCTGCGTATGATGCTTGCGTCCGACACTGAAATCATCCCGTTTGGGTGGAACGGCATTTCGCTGGAGATGCCCGCTTCCTTTATCGAGACTCTCGCACTTTCCGATGCGGATATGTTCTCCCTGACACTGACACATGAGGATAAATTGGCTTTCTCCGTCCTGCTGACCGTTTCCGGAACTGAGATCAAAGAACTTCCGTCATCTCTGATCCGTATACCGGCCGATCCACCTGAAGGGGGTTACAGCCTCCTGCGCTCCGGGGAAACGCTCCCAACCGATGTGTCATACGAAAATAACTGTGCTGTGTTCACGATCACACGGACCGGACGCTATATGCTGAAAGACGTACCTGAAGTGCCAGTGGATAGAGAAACACCCAATCTGCAGGAAGAAACAACATCCTCCAAGAACGAAAGCGACGGACACACGACTTCCTCAGGCACAGACAAAACACCAAAAACGCAAGACGTGACAGGAGCAATCTCTTCGGCTGATACGGGATCCATCATTGCACCGGCTACGTCCGACGAAGCATCTGCTTCCACCTCGCCCGAAACTGAATCATCACCTGCTCTTTCCGCAGGAAAAGAAAATACACCGCCGGCGCCCACTCTGCCTGAGGCACTCCCGGCGGCAGCCGCAGGCACAGTCTCATTTTCAGCCAGCATTTACTGGTTATGGAGGAAACACCGTTGAAAAAGGAAAAAATCATACCGACTGCTTTTCCAATATTGATTTCCATACTGTTGTTCTCACTCCTCCTCAGCTTTCTCTACCGCTATGACAACAAATATACCTATGATTGTCTGCAGCCGGTCTCAGGGACACTTGTGCTCAGCGAGGAGAACCTGGCGGAAAACGGTGTCTATTATCTGACAAAAGGCTGGCAGTTGTATCCCGACGTCCTTCTTTCTCCGGAGGATTTTGCGGGAGATCATCTGCCCTCTGCCTATATGCAGACGGTAACGATCGGCAAACACAGCAGCTTTGCTTTTGACTCACCCTCCCGCTCCACAAGCGGCTGCGCGACCTATCATCTGACACTCATGCTGCCCGAAAAGACCGCTTCCTATATGCTGATCCTGCCCGAAATCTATTCGTGCTACCGTCTTTATGTGAACGGTACGGAAATTGCTTCCGAAGGATCTCCGGAACCGGAAAATTTTGTAGAAAAGATCAATCAGACCGATGTTGTCTTCACCGCAGGCGGGAGAACTGAGCTTCTCATCGCCGTGTCCAATCGTTCCCACTTTTCCGGCGGCATGACGTACCCACCGGTTTTCGGACTGCCGAATGAAGTTTCCCACGTGGAAGCCACACGGTTTATGCTGGACATCATCACGTTTGTGCTCGCATTGATCTGTACCCTTTTTTCCCTGTATCTGCAACTGGCTTTCCGTGGAGAACAAAATCTCCTGATCAGACTTTTTTTTGCGGTATCACTGTGCGTTACGATTACCTATGCCTATCCGATCCTGTTTTTGTATGCGGAAGTTTCTCCCAAGCTGTGGTACGGGATTGAACTGGCGGCCATTTACGGCAGCTACCTGTCTGCCGTTATGCTCCAGAACGAGATCTGCGGAATGGAACCCGTTCTCCGGAACGTATCCACAGGTCTGCTGGCAGTATTCTGCGCATTCACGCTTGTGTTCGGCCTGCTGCCGTACTATCCACTGTGGCTCATCAAACTGTTCGGCATCAGCACCGTGTGTGTTAAGCTGATCACCGCTGCTTATCTGTCTTACTGTGCGATCCATTCCTTCGTTTCCGATCAGCAAAACAGCCGTATTCTTCTCGTCTGTACCACTGCATTTGTTGTCTCGATCGTATTTGACAGACTGTTTCCCGGATGGGAGCCGATCGTTGGCGGGTGGCCGTCGGAATACGGTTTTGCCGCGATGATCCTCGGCATCAGCCTGATTCTGTGGAGAACCCTCTCCGAAGGATATCGCTTCAAGCTGTCCTTTGAGAATGAAAAGCGTCAGCTCACGAGGCAGATCGCCATTCAGAAGGCGCACTATCAAGAACTGAATGACAAAATAGAAGAAGCCGTTCGTCTTCGCCATGACGAACGACATCACCTCCAGACACTTTACAATATTTATGAGACTAAGGACTATAGTCGTCTGGAACAATATCTCTCGGACTATGTCCTCTCTTCCATGCCGAAGGAGCGGACTCTGCTTTGCCGTAACCTGATCGTGGACGGCATGCTACGCTACTATGAGACACTGTGCAGTCAGACGGATATCACCTTCTTCTGCGAGGCAACGCTCCCGCCCTCCCTGACGATCACCGATGTGGAGCTCTCCATTCTGTTCGGCAATCTTCTGGAAAATGCCTATGAGGCAGCGGGGCATGTGGGCTGTGAAAAACCGTTTATCACGATCCATGCGACTGTGACAGATGCTGCACTGTTTCTGCTCATTGAGAACAGCTACGCCGTATCTCCCAAAAAAGACAGCGGACGTTTCCTCTCCACCAAGCACGAAGGATACGGCATGGGAACGCGCTCTGTCAGTTCCATTGTGGAAGAACACGGCGGCCAGTGTGTCTTCCGATACAATAACGGCATTTTCAGCGTACATCTGCAATTCCCGCTGACTGCCTGAACCGGTCTCACCCAGAACCGCCGCCCATACTGCGCATGATTCTATTTTGTGCTCTCTTTGATCTAGCTTTCTTCCGGCGCGGATATTTTGTAGGCAACCGCCTCGTACGGTCTCAAATATCCGCCCGGTTCCTCCTCGTAATTTCCTGCCAGAACAGATGCCTTGGCAGGCTGCTCCTCAAACTTCACATGATTGGGCGTAAAGTTACAGAATACAAAGACCTCTGTCTCCCTGAGTTTTCTTTTATAAGCAAAGATCTGGTCACTCTCCTCTAAGAGCATCTCAAAATCACCGTATACGATCACTTCCTCCTCGTGACGCAGTCGTATGATCTCACGATAGAAATTGTAAACCGATCTGGGATCATCCATCTGCCGTTTCGCATTGATCTCTCTGTAGTTGCTATTGACTGCGATCCACGGCTCCCCTGTTGTAAATCCGGCATTCACATCACCGTTCCACTGCATTGGTGTCCTTGCATTGTCCCTGCCTGCCCGTTTCAGATAAGACATCATTTCCTCAGCGGGCATACCCTGCTGCTCCACCATCTCATGATAAGCATTGATGGATTCCACATCCCTATAATCCGAGAGCCTATCGAAACCGGCGTTTGTCATCCCCAGTTCTTCTCCCTGGTAAACGTACGGCGTTCCCTTCATGAACATCTGACAAAGCGCCAACATCTTGGCTGATCTCTCCCGGTACTCACTGCTGTCATTCCCGAATTTGGATACGGCTCTCGGCTGGTCATGATTTCCCCAGAACAGTGCATTCCAGGATACCCCTTCCAGGCCCTCTTCCCACTTCTTCCATACCGCTTTCAGTTCCTTTAAGTTTACCGGATCAGTGCTCCACTTTCCGTATTTTCCTTCACCCAGACTGACATGTTCGAACTGGAACACCATGTCCAGCTCGTTCCTGTCCTTGCCGGCATATTTCTTTGCCTCCTCCACCGTGACGCAGGATGTCTCCCCGACTGTCATAATATCGTACTTGGAGAGCACCTCCCTGTTCATTTCCTGCAGGTACTCATGCACATGAGGTCCGTGGGCACAATAAGGAGAGAGATCGCCGTACAGACCGTTCACCTCACCGTCAGGGAAGTTTGGATCCTTGGAGATCAGGCTGATCACATCCATGCGGAAGCCGTCTACTCCCTTCTCCAGCCACCAGTGCATCATGTCATAGACTTTGTGGCGCAGAGCGCTGTTATCCCAGTTTAAGTCAGGCTGCTTCTTGGAAAAAATATGCAAATAATACATCCCGGTCGCTTCGTCATACTGCCATGCGCTTCCGCTGAACCAGGAGCCCCAGTTATTCGGCTCTTTCCCGTCCTTCGGATCCTTCCAGATGTAGAAATCCCGATACGGATTATCCTTACTCTTACGGCTCTCCACAAACCATGCGTGCTCATCGGACGTATGGTTCACAACGAGATCCATAACGATACGGATATTTCTCTCGTGAGCCTCACGAAGCAGACTGTCAAAGTCATCCATGTTTCCGAACTCTTCCATGATATCCTGATAATCACTGATATCATAGCCGTTGTCATCATTGGGCGAGCGATACACCGGAGACAGCCATATAATGTCAATCCCGAGTTGTTTCAGATAATCAAGTTTACTGATGATTCCAGGCAGATCGCCGATCCCATCCCCATTGCTGTCGCAGAAGCTTCTCGGATAGATCTGGTAAACTACCGCTTCCTTCCACCATTTTGATTCTTTCCACCATTTATTGCTCATTCCTGTTACCTTCCGATCCTCTTATTGTATTATTGTTTTACCGCGCCCGATACCACACCGGAGATGATCCACTTCTGGCATATGATGTAAAATATCAGAACGGGAAGTATCACGAGCAGATACGAAGCAAATGCCAGATTATACTGTGTATTGAACTGTCCCTGGAAAACAAACTGGGCCAGCTGCAATGTCTGATACTTCTTGTCGCTCAAAAGAACCAGCGGCATCAAGAAATCATTCCACGTCCACATGACCGACAGGATGGCGACCGTCGCCGTCATCGGCTTTAAGATCGGAAAAATGATCTTGAAAAATATCTGAATCGGGGAAGCTCCGTCAATCATCGCTGCCTCATCCAGGTTCTCCGTAATGGAGCGGATATAGCCCGTGTAGAGGAATGTATTCATCGGCATACCAAACACCACATACAGAAAGGTGATGCCGACAACATTGTCCACATGGAAGCGATACGCCTGATTCACAAGTGGCAGCATCAGCACATTGAACGGAATGAACATTGCACTGATAAAATAATAGTACATCAGATTAAAGAAACGGCTCTTTTTCCGCTTTCTCTCGATCGCATAAGAAGCAAGGGCGTTCGTCACGATCGTAAACCCGAGATTCACGAATGTGATAAATACGGTATTTGCGAATTTCTTCGGAAATTCCGTCATCTCCCATGCCTTGCGGAAATTGTCCCACTGGATGCTCTTCGGCAGCGCCAACACATTCGCCATCTCCTGCGGACTCTTCAATGCGATCACAACCGTCATATAGAGCGGGCCAAAAATAAATACAGCTGCAATCAAAAAGAGAAGCAGTGTAACAGGCCAGTTTGTTTTTTGTCCGATCTTTTTCCCTGTCATCAGCTCACCTTCTCCTCTCTCTTCTCCAGTACCCTTAACTGAAATACGGAAATCAGA
The DNA here is from genome assembly GCA_946061355.1 of uncultured bacterium. Lineage (GTDB taxonomy): Bacteria > Bacillota > Clostridia > Lachnospirales > Lachnospiraceae > VSOB01. Next base: position 11,048 of record CAMGRE010000024.1, read on the forward strand.
ACGACCATGACGAACATGAGCACCGCATTGGCAGACTGGTATGCGAACTGCCCGCCGCTGAAGCCTTTCTTGTAGATCAGCACAGAGATCGTCGTCGTCGCTGTGCCCGGTCCTCCGTTCGTCATCGCGAGGAACTGGTCAAACGCCATCAGGAAATTTTTTCCGCTGAGCACCATATTGATCGTGAAAAAAGGTGCGATCAACGGAAACGTAATTTTCATAAACCGCTTGATTCCGGTCGCGCCGTCAAGCGCTGCCGCTTCATACAAACCCTTGTCAACGGTCTGCAGACCGGATAAATATATCAACGTATTAAATGCCATGGACTGCCAGATCGTAACGATCAACAGGCCGATCCACGCATGGGTTGTTCCGAGTATGTTTTTGCTTAATATTTCAATTCCCATCGCCTTGCCGAACATGGGAACGATATTGGAAAAAATATATTTGAACACATAGCTGATGATCAGCGTGCCCAGCATATACGGCAGGAAATAAACCGCCTTCAGGAAATTCTTTCCTTTTACGTTTGTATTCAGGGCACATGCGAGCGCAAGGCTCAATACATTTACGAGCACTGTCGCGCAGATCGCAAACTTGAACGTAAAAAAGTATGCGGACAAAACGTTTTTGTCCTTAAAGATATTGAGATAATTCCTAAGTCCCACAAAATTCCAGTCCCCGTATCCCTTCCAGTCGGTAAAACTGAAAAACACACCCTGTAAAAAGGGAAATGTGTGAAAAATAAAAAACAGCACTGCCATCGGCACTACCATGATATAAAAATAAACATTGATCTTCTTTTTTTGCTTCATAGCGCCACCCATTTTGTTTCTTTCTCACAGAGAGAGTTTATGCACAGCCGCCTCCCGAAGAAGGAAGGCTGACTGTACACAAACCGGAAAAACTTACTCTTATCCTACGTTTGCAGCATCATACTGCTCATCACACATTGTCAGTGTCTCGGAGATATTCTGATCATCCGCCATGCCGTTTACTTTGTTCAGCGCAAACTGCTGTAAGATACTTGCAAGGTCAAAGCCATTCGGATAGTAGTGATCCGGGAAGTTGGAAACTCTGCCCTCTGCGATATCTTTGCTGACACCTGTTACGGTAGGATTCGTCTGCTCTACGCCGTGTACTGCGGAGAATGCGAACTGATCCTCAATGTAGGAAGCTGCCACCTCAGGTGTCAATGCGTAGCGGATAAATTCTTTAGCCGCTGCCTGCTGTGCGTCCGTTCCCTGATTGGATACTGCGAGCAGAACGTCAACACCGGAAGTAACCGTATTCCTGTCTGCGTCATCAACCGACGGGAATGCGAACATGTTTACCTTGACGTCCGGATTCGTATTCAGGAATTCGGAAATTGCCCAGTTACCGTTGATCATCATCGCTGCGCCGCCGTTTGCAAAGACAGCGTTGCCGTCTGTATAAGTCGTTCCCATGAAATCATCCTGTGCATAGTCAAGCAGCCAGAGGTATTTCTCCAGTACTTCCTCATGCGTGCCCACAAATGTCGCATTGCCTGCTTTTCTCTGATCCGTGAAATCAGCTGCCGGGATCACCGGTGCCATGCTGTTCCATTCAGGCAGGCAGGTCCAGGCGTCACCAAAGGTCAGTTCAAACGGTGTGATTCCCGCATCCTTTAACTTCTTCACGACATCCTGGAACTCACTCCATGTTTCCGGCACTTCCACGCCTGCCTGTGCAAACAGGTCTTCATTGTACAGAACGCCGGATGCATTTGTAGCATACGGAATGCCATATACTGTCTGCTCCTGATCCACATTTACATCATAAACCATCTCCAGATAAGCTTCCTGTACCTGTGACACGAAATCCTCTCCGCTTAAGTCTAACAGAACGCCTGCCCCCTGCAGTTCGGTATAGTTGGAATCGCCGCCCATCGCAACGATCTCCGGCACATCATTCTTGGTAAGTCTTGTCTTCAATACGGTTGCCGCATCCTTCTCCGAAGTCAGCGTAATGGAAATATTCGGATTCTTTTCCATAAATCCGTCTATCATCTTCTGCAAAATCGCAGCATTCTCTGTCTTGGTGGAGAACAGCTCCAGTTCCACCGCTTCTCCGTCTGCCGAAGCCTCTGCCGCAGAACTGTCCGCAGCAGTTCCTCCTGCCGGTTCATCCGCGGAAGCCTTCTCCGTCTTTGCACCACAGCCTGCCAGCAGGCTCATCGCCATTACGACTGTCAATCCAAGTGCAGCCAGTTTTTTCCCTTTCATAACAAATCCCTCCTGATACTCTTTGTTTGTGTTGCGTAACACTAGCGTTGTAATTATATTAGCATTTGGTACTTTTTTATTCAAGAGGTGTTACGCAACACCAATTATTTTCACAAATAGAAATGCCATAAATTATGCACATCGCACAATTTATGGCATTCTTTTGCTGATCACTATTTCCTTTTCAAAAGGCGGATCCTGTTCGCGGATCCGGATATGCTTTACGGATTTTCTCCGGCTTCCCGTGATATGCTTTTTACACTTCCCCTTACGCCAAGCTCCACCGGGAGATGAATATTGTTCTCCTCGCACGGCTCCCCCTTGATGAGCCGATGCAGCATCTGGAACGCATAATACCCCTTGTCCTCCACGCTCTGCTGTACCGTCGTCAGCATCGGACTGCAATGCTCCGCAAACACATTGTCATCGAAGCCGGCAACAGAGATGTCCTCCGGCACACGGATCCCCTGTGTCTGGAAAATGTGGATGGCGTCACTGGCATAAAAGTCGGAGGCAAAGAACAGTGCGGTAAACTCATTCAGGCGTTTCCTGCAGAACTCCCAGAGAATGCTGTGCCTTGTCACCTTCTTGTAGCTGATCGGGATATAATCCGACTGCCGGTAAGGGATCCCGTATTCCTCCAGCGCTTTCTGATAGCCCTTCAGTCGCTCTCTGTCAACGCCTACCGGATTCTCCTCATCCGCAAGGAATGCGATGCGTCTGTGCCCTCTGTGCAGCAGATACTTTGTCATCTGATAGCCGCCGCCGAAATCATCCAGCCCCACATTATGAAACTCGCCGGTATGATCCTCATAATAGGAATCGATAAAGACGACCGGCAGCTCCATCTGGCGCCTAATCTTCTCCACGTCCGAAGACTTACAGCCCAGCACGATGAGCCCCTCGATATTCCAGAGAGAGGCAAGGCGCACGGTCTCGTCTATACTTCCTGCCGTATAGAGCATCATGTAATAGCCATGCTCTCTGATCTCCCTCTCCAGCGCACCAACGATCGTACCGTAAAACGGATCCGATATGATATTGTTGTCGGAACGTCTGTCGTAATTCATGATCACACCGATGATCTTGGAGCCGTAATTGGCAAGCATCCGCGCTCCCATATTGGAGACATAATTTGAGTTGTCAATCACTTCCTGCACTTTACGCAGCGTTTCCCTCGACATTTTCTTTGTCCTGCCATGCAGCACATTTGCCACGGTCGTCGGACTGACTCCGGCGATCTCCGCCATATCTTTGATCGTAATCATTCGCAAGTCCTCTCTCGTAAATTCTATCTTTGACCGTAGTATATCAGACGTTGCAAACTGCGTACAGGGGCAAGTTTGTCAACCATTCTTCTTCCCTGTAATCTTTCATGGAAAGCCTCACAGCGTACTCCGGGCTATATTTTTGGCAATACATTTTCAAACTTTTGGCCTGATTGCTCACTTCGGCTTTCACCTCAACCGGAACAACATTTTTCCCTTTCTGAATCATAAAATCTATCTCATAATTTGCGCTTTCCGTACTATAATAATAGGGTGTATAGGCAGTATCCGATACAAGCTGCTGAAGAACATACTGTTCCGTAAGCGCACCTTTAAATTCGCGGAAAATTTCATTGCCTTCCAAAATGGAGGACGCATCCAGATCGCTCATTGCCCCCAAAAGGCCAACATCCAACAGGAATAATTTGAAAGCACTGAAATCAATATACGCCTTCAAAGGCATTGACGGACAGTTGACTTTGTAAACTTTAACGATCAATCCGCAATCTGCCAGCCATTCAATCGCAACCTCAAAATCTTTCATTCTGGCTCCCTTTTTTATCTGTCCAAAAAAGAATTTCTTATTTTCCTTTGCAAGCTGCATCGGAATGGAATTCCATACCATTCTGATACGCGCAAGATTTGTATTGTCTGTATGTTTCCCAAAATCATCTTCATACTGTTCAAGAATCGACTTCTGCAGATGTCTCACAGCGACATAATCTTTATGTTCCGCAAAAAAAGCCACAACTTCCGGCATTCCTCCGACATAATAGTAATTTTTCAACCAGTTAATATACTTATTGCCGAAATCACTGATCAATGTATAATTTTTCCCATCAAGAAGTCCGACAAGTTGAGACTCTCCCACTGCTTCGAGGAATTCCCGAAAATTCAGAGGATATAATTCCATTGTCTCAACTTTGCCTACAGGATATGAAATATTACGGTGCAACGCAACTCCCAAAAGAGATCCTGCAGCAACGATCGCATATTGCGGCGCATTTTCACAAAAATATTTCAGGGACTCCAATGCACGCGGTGCTTCTTGAATTTCATCAAATATAATCAGCGTATCTTCCGGAGTCACTTCTGTTTTTGCCTCTATATTGATGTTCATAATGATTCGGTCAATGTCATAATCATCCTCAAAAACGTTTGCCATCCTCTTATTATTATAAAATGTGATATACGCAACTTTCTTGAAATGCGTTGCGCCAAATTCTTTCATAAGCCAGGTTTTTCCAACCTGCCTTGCCCCTTTTATCAACAACGGCTTCCGATTCGGGCGATCTTTCCACTCAATCAACTGTTGCATCGCATACCTTTTCATAACAGGCACCTCCGTTATTTCAAGTATACTCCAATTCCCCCAAAAATATCAACATTTTTTCGCAGGACTTTTGCTGCTATTTCTACATTTTTTCTCATGACTTTTCCCATTACTTTAACATTTTTTCAGAGGACTTTTGTGGAGCTGCACAGACACAGCATACAAAAAAGGCCGCTCCTTTGCAGGACAGCCTTTCCGATCTTTGTTCTCTTTTTTGTTATACGTGCTTCACGTCCAGGATTCCTGGAATTCCTCAACCGGCACGTTCTCATCCACCTTCACGACGACCTGATACTCATCCTCATAGACGATCTCTCCCGGTGTGTTGGTGTAAACCACATAGAAAGGATGATGATACTTCTCCAACAGCCACATTGCCGGATTGATCATTTTCATCATCTCTTCCGTGTTTTCCGTTTTGAAGAAGCACACTACCTTTTCACGATTCATACACTGCGGCGGATAGGGAAGCACCTCTGCGAACCAGGAATCTATCTCCTTGAAGAGTTCCGCATCCTCTTCCTCCATGACATCATCCTGTATCATCTTCCAGCACATACTGAAGATGCCCTTGGCATACATGGTATTCTCTGCAAGCTCTCTTCCCTGAATCCTTACATACTTAAAGTTCATATCACCATCACCTTCCGCCGCACAGTGCCCTCATGACATAACCATGGCTACTCTGTCCGTTTCTATAATCAATAATTCTCCTCATGGATCTCAAAGTAGCTCTGAGGATGGTTGCATACCGGACATACCTCGGGAGCCTTGGTTCCCACTACGATATGACCACAGTTGCGGCACTCCCAAACCTTCACTTCACTCTTCTCAAATACCTGTGCGGTCTCGATATTCTTAAGCAGTGCACGGTATCTCTCCTCATGATGTTTCTCGATCGCCCCCACTGCCCTGAACTTGGCTGCCAGTTCCGGGAAGCCCTCTTCCTCAGCAGTCTTTGCAAAGCCGTCGTACATATCGATCCACTCATAGTTCTCGCCATCAGCCGCTGCCGCAAGGTTAGCGGGCGTATCGCCGATACCGTTCAACTCCTTGAACCACATCTTGGCATGCTCTTTCTCATTGTCGGCCGTCTTTAAGAAAAGTGCAGACATCTGCTCATAACCTTCCTTCTTGGCTACGGAGGCAAAATAGGTGTATTTATTTCTTGCCTGGGACTCACCTGCGAAAGCAGTCTCTAAGTTTTTCTCCGTCTGTGTTCCGGCATATTTGTTGGCAGGCTTTGCCTCACTGATCAGTTCAAACGCCGAAGCGGGCTGCTTGCAGATCGGACATACGAAATCAGCCGGCAGTTCCTCTCCCTCATAAATGTGTCCGCAGATCTTGCATTTCCATGTTTTCATGTTTCCTTCTCCTTTTCTTTGTGCTGTATTTTCTGTATTGCTTGTATTTCTCTCTGATCTTTTGATCGTGTCACTCCTGTCGGTATAGGAGGTATGTAACATCTTTTCCGCCATCTCGCTGAGCGGCTTGCCGTAGAACTCCTCGTAAACCTGTTTGATCTCGGGATTCTCGTGGCTCTTGCGAAGCGTCATCGCCTCATCCTTTGTATACAGGCTTGCGATCCGGGCCTTCCTGACCTCATCCTTATCCTTCATGAT
>CAMGRE010000025.1 GCA_946061355.1 uncultured bacterium
CCTACTTCTTCGCCACCAGTATGACTCTCATTTCTTCAGGGATCGTTTCCCCCGAGAGTACGGTAAAATCGAGATCATTCAGTTTTTTTGTCCTGTCCGTGTTCCCGGCACATCCTGCAAAACACAGAAACAGCGTAAGCACCATCAATACTTCCAATAATTTATATTTCATGTCTGCCTCCTTCCACATCCTATGAAAATGATTGCGAAATATTCCCGCCTCGTCTATAATAAAATCATCACTTACAAAATCTGGGAGGTAGCTTTTTCTTATGATACGTTTTCTGTTAACGGCTTCCTTTGTCGTCCTGTTTTTGATCCTAAGCATTCCGCTTCTGATCATCGAGTGGATCATCGGCAAGTTTAACATGGATATCAAGAACCGGAGTTCCCTGGCAATTGTAAACTGGGCATTCCGCTGTGTTATTTTCCTGTCCGGCGGCCGCCCCGAATACATAGGAGAAGAGAACGTACCAAAGGATCAGGCAGTGCTCTATGTCGGAAATCACAGAAGTTATTTTGACATTGTGCTGACTTACGTCCGCGTTCCGCGCCCTACCGGTTATATCGCCAAAGCGGAAATGATTAAAGTTCCCCTGTTGTCCAACTGGATGAAAAATCTCCACTGTCTCTTTCTCGACCGTTCTGATATCAAGAAAGGCCTGAAGACAATTCTGGAGGGTATTGAAAAAGTCAAATCCGGAATTTCCATATGTATTTTCCCGGAAGGAAGCCGGAACCGTGATGAAAATAATTTTCTTCCTTTTCATGAAGGCAGTCTGAAAATCGCAGAAAAGTCCGGATGTCCCATCGTCCCAGTGGCAATCTGCAATTCCTCCGCGATCTGGGAGGATCATCTGCCTTTTATGAAAAAATCGCGTGTGATCATCGAATATGGCAAGCCCATAATTCCGTCAGAGCTTTCCAAGGAAGACCGCAGATTTCTTGGCGCATACGTTCAGAAGGAAATTGAAAAGCTCTATTTCAAGAACAAGGCTTTACTATAAATTCATATAAAAGGAGGAATGAAAATGAAAAGCAAAAAGCACTCCCGTCTTCTCGCGCTGACACTTGCTCTTACGTTAGTGGCAGGTATGGCGCTGCCCGTGCAGGCAAAGACGGCGAAACAAGCTGAGGATCTGACCGGAAAGCTTGTGATTCTGCACACCAATGACACCCATGGCCGCGACAGCGCAAAGGCTGATCAGAGCCTCGGCACCGCTGCCGTATCATGGCTCAAAGATGATCTGACAGCCAGAGGAGCTGATGTACTGTTATTCAGCGCCGGAGATGTGATTCAGGGCAAACCCCTTGTCAACATCACAAGCGGACAGACCGCCATTGAATTTATGAACAGTGCGCACTACAATCTGATGGTACCCGGTAACCACGAATTCGATTATGGCTTCAGCAATCTGAAGAAACTGCAGTCACAGGCAGAGTTCCCGTTCCTTGCCGCTAACATCGTGGATAAGGAAACCGGAAAGCCTGTCTTCCCTGCAAACATGATCATCAATACCGCTCACGGTTACACCGTCGGCGTATTCGGTCTGGACACACCCGAGACTCAGACAAAATCACACCCTAAGAATGTGAAGGGTCTTACCTTCCTCTCCGGTAAGGAGTTATACAAATGTGCTCAGGAACAGGTTGATTATCTGAAGGGACAGGGTTGTAATCTGATCGTCTGTGTCGGACATCTCGGCACCGATGACTCCAGCGCTCCTGACCGTTCCTATGATGTCATTCAGAATACGACCGGCATCGACCTCTTCATCGACGGTCACAGCCACACCGAGATCAAGGGCGGCGAAAAAGTTAATGACACTCTGTTGGTCAGCACCGGCGAATATCTGAACAATATCGGTCAGATCGTATTTGACGGCACAGATCTGTCTGCTGACCTGATATCCGCGAAGGGTTATGAAGGCGGATATGACGAGCAGATCGCTATTGCCACAGCAAACTACAATATCATCATTGATAATGAATATGGCAAGGTATTCGGCAAAACACTTGTTAACCTGAACGGAACCAGATCCGGCGGAGACGCAGTGGACGCAGACGGCAATGTAGTTGCTTCCTTCCTTGAAGGCGAAGGCAATCGTACCTGTGAGACAAATCTGGGCGATTTCGCTACAGACGCGATCCTCACAATCGCACGCAGAGAATCCGGCAAAACGGTTGATGCTGCCATCACAAACGGCGGCGGAATCCGCGAAACCATCCCCGCAGGCGATATCACCAAGAACGATATGATCACAGTATTCCCGTTCGGAAATGAGATCACTTTGGTAACCGTGACAGGTTCCGAGCTTCTGGAGGCTCTTGAGGCAGCATGCTCCACATGTCCCGAGCCGCTCGGTGCATTCCCTCAGGTATCCGGCATCACTTTCACGATCGACGCCGGCATGCCGTATGTAAAGGGTGCTCAATATCCTGACTCCACATACTTCGCTCCCGCTGCACCCGGCACGCGTGTGAAGGATGTAAAGGTGAACGGCGAACCGCTTTCACTCACCAAGGAATATACGATCGCTACCAATGACTTCACTGCAGCAGGCGGCGATACCTACTACGCATTCAAACGTGCAAACCTCACCAACTCCGTTAGCACAGGCATCAGCCTTGAGGATGCTCTGATCGAGTACATCACAGAGGATCTGAATGGTGTGATCGGCGAGGATTACGCAGCTCCGAAGGGACGTATCACAGTCAATTACGATTCTCTCGTAATGCCTTTGGAACCTGCCGCATAAAAGCAATCAGGAAATACGAAGGGACTGTCACATGGCAGTCCCTTTTTATACTGATCTTGTGAAAATAAAGCAACACAACGCCACAAGATTTTCTACCGGTTACTCAAAAGCTCACTCATCATAAAGATATACGCCGAATTCTGTACAGGATCAGAGAAAATATCCGTCTCAGCCAGTGGCTTGCCATCCCACTCCGATGCATAGCATATCCCCTGGGGATTTCGTCCCATCAGATAGTGGAAGTGATCTTCTATCACAGTATTGTACTCATGATTTGTGATAATGTGATTGATGATACACACTCTGATCATCTGCTCAAGGAGAGCTGCATTGTCTGCGGCTGCACCTTCCGAATACACCAGATATTTCTCGTTCTTGGAGCGTCCCACCAGGAGTTCCACTTCAGCCATCGCTTTCTTGATCACTCTGTCGCACAGGGAGACATTCACCTTATTCTTTGTATTCAGATAAGTGATACTGCCGAAAAATTCAAGATCTGTGAATGTTTTTGATCCCTCAACCGCTTTTTCCAGATATTCCTCCGCAATTGCCCGATACTGATTGCTCCCGATCAGCCGGTAAAGCTCTGCGGCTGACAAAAAGATCAGATCCTCCGGCACTGTCAAATCCTTTCCGGCGCTTTTCCAGGAGGTTTCCGCTACCTTAAGGCACTCTCCCGCAAAGGCATTATCCAAATCCCGGAACAGATAAGACGCTCTGGCAAACACGGCGGCCCGATATCCGCATATGGTTCCGTTCTCATCCGGATTGACCTGTGCCTGTTCCATAAGCCAGGTCAGTTCGTATCTGCACTCATCCAGTATATCCGGGGTGCCGTTTCCGCTTTCCGCAATTCCCGTATCGTCAGTATAAACTCCGCTAAACAGTTCGTAAGAAGTCAGGAGCTGATAAATCACGATGCAGGCGCGGATCTGCCTGTTCTCTCCTTTCTCCTGCATCTGCCATCCTCCCGGCTGCGAACCTCCGCTGTTCTCACTGCGCAGGCGGTAAAACTGACCGCATGCTCTCTGGAAAAAGGAATAATACAGATTATCATGAATCAGGAAAGGGTAGGATTCTCCGATGACATCCATCTGGATATAGTATCTTCCCTCTTTCTGCAAATCCGTAAAACTTCCGTAACTGATCGATTCCCCGAAATGCTCATCATATCCCCCCGGTTTGACCGTCCCGGTATATACCGTCTCTTTCGTCTCTGCATCCTTTACCGTAAAAGTTGCAGGCAGGTTCTCGCCTTTAAAAATGACCGTCTTTTCACTGTCTCCCTCATAGCCAAGCCGGTTTACCAGGATATTCGGCGTGCTGACAGGCACCTCGTACGACAGATCCACCTCCGCAGATGCCTTGTCCCATCCGAACGGATCTGCACTGTAAGCTGTATCTGTACTGACTCCCGATCCTCCCGTGCATCCGCTGAGCAAACAGCATATACTCAATAAAAGGGCTGTGAGTCTGTGTGCTTTCAATGTCTTTCCTCCAAAATGATTCTTTTAATAGTATACCGCCTGAAGATCAATTGGTAAAGACATGTTTCCCACTGTTTCGCCTGCTAAAAGTGCTTATTTCGATAAACGATCCTGCCATTTATCACCGTACAGAGCGTATGTGTAAACACTTCCAGCGGATTTCCGCCAAATATAGCGATATCTGCATCCTTCCCCACTTCCAGACTCCCTACCCTGTCATCAACGCCGCAGATCCTGGCAGCATTGATGGTGATGGCACGAAGCCCTTCCATCATCGGCAGACCGGCCTTCACTGCCATTCCGGCGCACAGTGGCAGGGAGGCAATGATGGAGACGGGATGATCGGTTGTGATTGCTACCGTAACTCCATTTTCATATAAAATTCCCGCTGTTTTAAATGCAGCATTCTGCACCTCGATCTTACTCCTGCTGGCAAAATCCGGCCCCAGGATTGCCGGAAATCCCGATTCCCGTATCTGATCTGCGATCAGGTGTCCCTCAGTGCAGTGATCCAGTGTCATATTCACATCAAATTCCTTTGCGATACGGATTGCGGTAAAGATATCGTCCGCTCGATGCACATGCGCCTTCAGCGGAATCTCCCGGTTAAGCACAGGCAGCCACGCTTCATAGTGAAAGCTCTTTTTGAAATCTTCCCCGCCGCGCTCCTTTTTCTCCCGGTACTCCAACGCCCGGAACAACTCCTCCCTGAGCATGGAAGCGATCGCCATGCGGGTGACCGGTGACTGATTCTGCCCGCTGAAGTTCACTTTCGGATTTTCACCAAACGCAACCTTCATCGCCGCAGGCGCTTTCACAATCAGATCATCGATCCGTCTTCCCTTTGTCTTGAGAAAGGCAAACTGCCCGCCGACCACATTGGAACTGCCGGGACCGATCATGGCAGACGTGATCCCGGCCCTCACTGCATCGTCAAAAGCGGCATCCATCGTATTGATCGCATCGATGGCGCGCAGCTCCGGTGTGATAGGATGGACGGTCTCATTACAGTCATCCCCTTCCATTCCCTTTTTCTCCTCCGTGATCCCCATGTGGCAGTGCGCCTCAATGAGCCCCGGCATTACCCTGTTTCCGTGTGCATTGAGCAGGATGTCCTCTCTGCGCTGTTTCTCATCCCGCGGATATTCCCTGCAGATATCCTCATACGTAAAATCATTTCCGATCCTGAGTATTTTACTTCCCTGCACGGCAATACAACCGTTTTCTATTCTTTCCGGAAGCTGATCCGCCATGGGATATATTTGTGCGTTCCAAATAAAAAGCATACTGTCACCTCTTTCTAAGAGTGAAGTATGCTTCTTTTTCTAAACTCTATACGTCTGAATCAAAAGTTCCTTTTCCTTCCGGCTGTACTGCTTGATCCTGTACTCCCGTCTCATGGCCTCTTCCTTCGTATCAAACTGTTCGCTGTACACCAATGTCACAGGGGTTCTGCTCTTCGTGTATTTGGCGCCTTTCTTCTGATTATGACAGGCAATCCTCTTCTCCAGATCGTTTGTCCAGCCTGTATACAAAGTGCCGTCACTACACCTGACGATATACGTAAAACAGCTCATATTTGCTTACTCCATTCTCTCTAACGGATTCACCGGTGTGCCGTTTCTGGTCATGGCGAAATATACGTTAGGACCCTCAACGGTATAATATTTGGTCGGTGTGCCCACTTTGCCCAGCACATCGCCTGCGCGGATCACATCACCTTTCATTACTATGATATCCTGTAACCCACCATAGGTCAATTCGTAACCGCTTCCGATATCCACCTTTACCGCCTGTCCGATCTGCGCATCCTCAAACACGGAAACCACTTTTCCGTCTGCCGCCGCCACGATATTTTCCCCTTCCGTGGCCGCGATCACGATCGCAGGATTGTATTTATACTGTTCCAGCGTGGGGAAATACACGGTCTTATCCATGCTGTAATTGATCAGCACATTGCCTGCCACCGGCCACATAAGATTGTCTCTCTCCCGGAAAGAAAGCGCATTCTGCACACTGGCAGAAGTAACTTGCGCTGCGTCCGTGTTCTCCTCTTCAGTCTCCTTTTCCTCTTTCACAGGCTGCACTTGTTTTTGTGAAACGCTTTCGCCTGCTGCTTCCTCACTGTTTTGCAAAGTGTCTGCAGAGTCCGCCACTGTGCCCCACACATTCGTCACATTGTCCGAGGATGTCTCCTGAAATCCGGGATCATAGTCGAGATCAGAATCTTTCATCGCTGTCTCCTGCCGGGAAGCAGTATTCTTTTCCTCATCCTCGATCGCTGCGGCAATCTGATCGGCTTTCTGCTCTGTCTGCTTCTCCAGACCGCTGATATCCACCATATAACCGTCTTTTTCTTCTTTATTTTTCTCTCTTACATAAAAACCGGTCATAGTGAGCGCTGTCAGGACAAATACGGAAGAAGCCAGCATAATGATTCTCTCTTTTTTCATACCTTTCATTGTTGAACGTTTCCTTCTCATGCTTATTTATCACCTCGTCCATAGTTTTGCCCCATTTCAGATGTTTATGCAGGAAAAATCATTTTTTTACAATTTCATATCGCGGAAAAAAATATGCCAGGATCGTATAAAAGTTATCTCCTCTCTGTGCCATCAGATTTGCCGTATACTGGCTCATTCCATAACCGTGTCCAACCCCTTTTACCGTGATCACGACATCCCTTTTCTGTTCCTCTATGGAAAATGAAGACGAGGGCAGAGAAAAAAGTTCCTGTACTTTTTCCCCGGAGATCCTTTGATCGTTCCACTGCACCCATTCCACATATCCTGCACTGTCCCGTACAAGCTCTATCTGTGACGGGTTCACCTCTTCCGTCGTTTCCAGGATCGCCTGCATCTGCCCGCTGAACACAGCCGCCGGAACACTCTGCTCTGTCAGATAATCGTCCGCCATCACATCCTCTTTACATGACACAGATGTCATTTTCCCATTTTCTCTTGTGTGCCCGGCACTCAGCGCAAAATACGGCGCTTCCGCAGTGACGCCGTGGTATTGCAGGATCATTCTGTCTGTCTCCCTGACTGCCGCTTCACATTTCCTGCGGGTTTTCTCATATTCCCTGCCAAAACGCGCTCTCATCTGAGTGTCGGAGAGTGCGTTTTGTCCTGCCTGCTCATAGGGTATCTCTTTTGTCTGATTCTGATCCGCGATCATGATCAGCCGGGTGCGTAGCAGCACAGCCTGTGCCTTGTACGCTTCCGGCTCATACGTTTCCGGCATGCATGCAGCAAGTGCTCCGACCAGATAGTCATCCATAGGAATCCTCTCATACCCGGCTGCGCTTTCCTTCAGCACATCATACCGGCAGACTTCCTTGTCAGATTCCCTGCTCTCCCGCATACAGAAGATCCGAAGACACACAAAAAGAAGAACCGCAGCGGACAGCGCCATTCGTTGCCCTCTTGCAGTTCTCCTTTTCCATATCCTGATTCTTCTCATAGAACGCCCCGCGTAAAAGATGCTTTTTGTATGATATGCACCTTTCCGCCGATGCGTGACTGTCTTTGGCGGTCTGTCATCATGCGACTGTCTTGCCGCCTCTAAAAGTGCTGCACGCAAGCCCTATTTTGCCAGATCCAGATGCTGGACCGTGCCTGCTGTCCCGTTCTCATACAGGAAGATACCCGTACTGCGGATCACCGCATTTGTGCGGTTTGTCTGAAGAGAATTCAGAGCAAATTCCGTTGAGCGGTTCTGGAGGCAGATCGCACCAACTCCCTTCTCGGACAGATGATACAGTCTGTCTTTCCCGTTCTCATCCTTCGTCCAGATGAGCAGTTTGTCCCAGATCTCATCATTCTCATCAATCCATCCGTTCCCATCGGAATCATAATCTGACAGATCCCTAAAGCCGTCACCGGAGCCTGTCCCGAACAGCTCCTTGCCATCATTGATGACGCCGTCACCGTTCTTATCAAGCGCAAGATAGCCGCTGCCCGCATTCAGATTCGATATACTGTCCAGAATACCGTCTCCGTCAATATCAAACTGAAACTTCTGATCCGACACCTCCGCAATCTCATTGTCAAGATTGATCACGAGCGGATCACAGAATTGCGCATTCTGATAAGCGGTCTCATAGGAAAACTGTGTTGTCTCCATGAAGCTCCGGCTCATCGTGAGCTCCAGTCCGAAACTTAACTCCCGTCCGTCAGCCGTCCGGACCGTCCCCTGTGTCTGGAAAGAAGTGTTCTCCTGTTCCATGTAAGTAGCGGAAACCACTCCCTGCATGACAGTCATTTCCGATCCGAAATAGATTGGCGTCATCTTGGGAAGGTCATTCACGTAACTCTGCAAAGCGCTGTCTGCACCCTGCTCTGCTTCTCCTGCAACACTGCCCGCCTGATACTCCTCATTCCGTTTCCTGGACGGATAAAAAAGCTGCATCAGATAGCGGATACATTCCTGACGGATCTTATCCAGCGTCTGCAGGCGTTCTGTGTTGGAAACCTTTGACGTGGCTGCCACGTTTGCAAACCGCTGCCGCAGATTTACAAAGCTGTCCTTCACCCCGTTCTCTCCGGTACTCAGTTCCTCATCGCCGTCATTTCCCTGCAGAATATCCTTAAAATCTCTGTTTTTTGACTTCTGTGCAGTTCCTGCACTGATTGTCATATTTTGAAAAAAAGTCACACTCCTTGTGGCAGAAGCATAGCTTCTGGCGGATTCCATTCCTATACTGCCGGAATCAATTCGCAAAAAATCCCCCGTTTCCCCGGTTGTCATCCAAGCCTCTGCCCTACAGACCATCCGTTGTCACAGACATTGAAAATGGTATCAAGGGACGACGTCCTGTCGTCACAATGATACCATCCATGGTTCGCCGGTTATGTTAGATTCAGAATGCAATGCTGCGCGCTGCCTGACTCTGTATTATATATATCGGCGAGTATGCCAAAAACCTTAGTGATCTTTTTACACTCTGTTATAGTTGATCAGGCATCCCTTGAGGATGATCTGTCTCTCCTCCGCCGTCATCTCGGAAAGATGCAGCGTAAACTCTTTCAGTCCGTCTTTCTTCACGACATATGCCGTAACCTCCGTTGCCGCATTCTCCACAGCCTGTCTGATCTTCGGGATATACAGATAATCCAGATTCCCAAAAGGAAGTTCGCCCGCATCGATCAGGAACGGAAGCATGCCCCAGTTCATAAGATTCGAGCGGTAACGCTTCGTTGCATACTCATTGGCAATATTCGCCCAACCTCCGAGCACCTTCTGACAGGATGCTGCCTGCTCTCTTGCAGAGCCGTCTCCCGGCTTCACTGCAAAGATCGTGGAGCCAAAACCGATCTCCGATACCGGATATTCCGCAAAGGCCTTTTCCGGGAATGCATTGCCGATCGATGCCAGTACCTCACGAAGCTCCGGGAACTGTTCAACCGGATCCTCGCCTGCTTCGACCGCCTTCTGCGCTTTCTGGATCTCCTTCGCCCTTCCCACATACATGGGATCCTTTCTTGACAGCGTAAACTCTGCCAGTCCGAGCGGATTGGAGCGATAGGAGGAGGTTTCCCCGGACGGAATCAACTCATCCGTGGTGGTGACCGGATCATGGATCTCGGATACAACCTTCAGCACGAGATCCTCCGGCAGAGGACTCATAGCCGGCCAGTCCTTGATATTGGGACCAAGCTGGATCGGCACGCTCGGATCTGCCACTCCCTTGGAGTCGAAGACTCTGTTCTCATATATCTTTGCATCGAAATGATATGCGTAGCTGTTCAGTTCGCCGGTAAACGCCGTTGCCGGTGTCAGGATACCCTTATTGGCAGCAGTCGCCGCGATCGATCTGGCATCCATCAGTGCAACAGATGCAATCTGTCCGCTCTGAAGCTTGGATCCTTCTCTGTTCGGGAAGTTTCTGGTGGAATGTCTGATACTGAACGCATTGTTCGACGGCGTATCACCCGCACCGAAGCACGGTCCGCAGAAAGCAGTCTTTAAGACTGCACCTGTCTCAAGGAGCGCTGCTGCACAGCCGTTTTTGATCAATTCCATATAGATCGGCATGGAAGCGGGATACACGCTCAGCGTAAACGCATCTGCACCGATAAACTGACCCTTCAGAATATCTGCCGCCGCACAGATATTTTCAAATCCGCCGCCTGCACAGCCTGCAATGATGCCCTGATCCACCAGGAATTTTCCGTCTTTTACCTTATCCTGCAGAGAATAATCCACTGCACCGTCAAGGCTGACAAGCGCTCTCTTCTCCACATCCGCAAGCACATCCTTCAGATTGTGATTGACCTCATCGATCGTATACGTATTGCTCGGATGGAACGGCATGGCGATCATCGGCTCCACTGTACTTAAGTCCACCGTAACCACGCCGTCATAATATGCCACCTGTCCGGGATTCAACTCCTTATAATCCTGCTTTCTTCCATGGATCTCATAGAATTCCTCGATCTTTTCATCCGTTGTCCAGATGGATGATAAGCAGGTCGTCTCCGTCGTCATCACATCCACGCCGATACGGAAATCAGCACTCAGATTCTTTACGCCGGGACCTACGAACTCCATAACCTTATTGTTGACATAGCCGTTTGCAAATACCGCACCGATGATCGCAAGCGCCACATCCTGCGGACCTACACCTTTCTTCGGTTCTCCCGTCATATAGACAGCCACAACACCCGGCATATTGATGTCATACGTCTGATTCAGTAACTGTTTCACAAGTTCCGGACCGCCTTCGCCCATCGCCATCGTTCCCAACGCACCGTAACGGGTGTGGCTGTCGGATCCGAGGATCATCTTACCTCCGCCTGACAGCATCTCCCTTGCGAACTGATGAATGACCGCCTGATGAGGAGGCACATAGATCCCGCCATATTTCTTGGCGCAGGAGAGACCGAACATGTGGTCATCCTCATTGATCGTCCCGCCGACCGCACACAGCGAATTATGGCAGTTTGTAAGCACATACGGCATGGGAAATTTCTCGAGTCCCGAAGCTCTTGCCGTCTGTATGATCCCCACGAAAGTGATATCATGGGAAGTCAGCTTATCAAAGCGTATTTTTAATTTGTCCATATTATCTGAGGTATTGTGCTCTGCAAGAATGCGATATGCCATCGTTTCCCGCTTTGCTTCCTCTTTTGTGACGGATTTTCCGGTCAGGCTTTCCACTTCCGCATGTGCCTGTGCGGTATCCTCCACAATCCTCTCGCCGCCGATCAGATATGCGCCGCCCTGTGATAATGTAATCATTCGTTTTCCCTCCTGCACATTACATTCATAAAATGCAGAGAGACACTGGTGCCTCTCTGCACAAAGAATCCTTTACACTGCTTATAATACTACCTTGTCTAACTTCCAGATGTCATCCACATACTCCTGGATGGTACGGTCGGATGTGAACTTGCCGGAGCATGCCACATTCAGAATAGCGCTCTTTGCCCAGCCTGACTCATCACGGTATGCCGCTTCCACCTGTTTCTGCGCTTCCGCGTAGGAACGGAAGTCTTTCAGAATGAAATAAGTATCCGCCTTGGCAGTACATCTGGTATTCAACAGAGAATTGTACAGATCTCTGAACAGCTCCGGATTGTCCGGTGAAAACGTGCCGTTGATGAGCTGCATCAGCACTCTTCGCACATCGGGATCGTTGTTGAAGATCTCTGTGGGATCATAACCGCCGTAATTCTCATAGTGGATGACTTCATCAGAACTGAGGCCGAAAATGAAAGCATTTTCCTCGCCGACCTCCTCAACGATCTCCACGTTCGCTCCATCCATCGTACCCAGTGTCAGTGCTCCGTTCAGCATAAACTTCATGTTACCCGTTCCGGATGCCTCCTTGCTGGCTGTTGAAATCTGCTCTGACACATCTGCAGCCGCAAAAATCCACTCTGCATTGGATACACGGTAGTTTTCGATAAAGATCACTTTCAATTTTCCGCCGATCGCGGGATCGTTGTTGATCACATCAGCCACTGAGTTGATCAATTTGATTGTAAGTTTGGCATTCTTGTAGCCTGCTGCAGCCTTTGCCCCGAAAATAAACGTTCTGGGATAGAAATCCATCGTCGGATTGTCTTTCAGCTGATTGTAGAGATGCATCACATGAAGGATATTTAACAGCTGCCTCTTATACTCATGAAGTCTCTTTACCTGAACATCAAAAATCGAACGGGGATCGACATCCACTCCATTATGCTCCTTGATGTAAGCAGCGAGACGCACTTTATTGCGGTACTTGATATTCATAAATTCATGCTGAGCCTTCTTGTCGTCGGCATACAGCGCCAGCTTGTGGATTTGGGGCAGATCGGTGATCCAGTCATCGCCCACCTTGTCTGTCACCCACTGGGCTAACAGCGGATTGCCGTGGAGCAGGAATCTTCTCTGGGTGATACCGTTTGTCTTATTGTTAAATTTCTCCGGCATCATCTGATAGAAATCTTTCAGTTCCTGATTCTTTAAGATCTCCGTGTGAAGTCTCGCCACACCGTTCACAGAGAATCCGGCTACAATGGCAAGATGCGCCATCTTAACCTGTCCGTCGTAGATGATCGCCATTTTGCGGACCTTCTCCTGATCACCGGGATATCTGCGCTGAACCTCCTCGAGAAATCTCCTGTTGATCTCCTCAATGATCTGATAGATTCTGGGAAGCAGTCTGGAGAACAGCTCGATCGGCCACTTCTCCAATGCCTCTGCCATGATCGTATGATTCGTGTAAGCACAGGTCTTGGTCGTGACATCCCACGCCTCGTCCCATGTAAGGTAATACTCATCCATCAGGATACGCATCAGCTCCGCAATCGCCACAGTCGGATGCGTGTCATTGAGCTGGAACACCACTTTCTCATAGAATTTTCTGACATCTGAATGATTCTTCATATACTTGGCTACCGCTTCCTGAACAGATGCCGAAATGAAGAAATACTGTTGCTTTAACCTGAGCTCTTTGCCGGCATAATGATTGTCGTTCGGATAAAGGACCTCAACGATGTTTCTTGCCAGATTTTCCTGCTCGACCGCTTTCTGATAATCGCCCTTATCAAAGGAATCCAGATGGAAGCATTCCACCGGCTGTGCATCCCAGATACGGAGCGTATTCACAATGCCGTTTCCATAACCGACAATAGGCATATCATAGGGAACCGCCTGAACCGACTGATACCCCTCCTGCACAAAATGCTGTCTGCCGTTCTCGTCTGTCTTTACATTCACATAGCCGCCGAATTTCACAATCTTGGAGTACTCCGGACGGCGCAGTTCGAACGGATTGCCGTCTGCAAGCCAGTTGTCAGGCACTTCCACCTGGTAGCCATTACGGATCTCCTGCTTGAACATACCGTAGCGGTAACGAATGCCGCAGCCGTATGCCGCA
This sequence comes from uncultured bacterium, assembly GCA_946061355.1. Classification (GTDB taxonomy): domain Bacteria; phylum Bacillota; class Clostridia; order Lachnospirales; family Lachnospiraceae; genus VSOB01. The sequence goes on from CAMGRE010000025.1 coordinate 13,617, forward strand.
TACCCAAGCGTGGCAAGGGAATCTAAGAAGCAGGCTGCCAGTCTGCCCAGACCGCCGTTGCCCAGCGCGGCATCCGGCTCCTGATCCTCGATCACATTCAGATCCACACCCAGCTCTTCAAGCGCTTTCCCGATCTGCTTGTAAGCCTTCAGATTTATCATGTTGTTGCCAAGCGCACGACCCATCAGAAATTCCATGGACATATAATATACAATCTTGACATCTCTTTTTTCATATTCTTTCTGTGTGTCCATCCAGTTATTGACGATGGTGTCTTTCACAGCATAGGAGACAGCCTGAAAAATCTGCTGGGGCGTTGCCTCCTCCAATGTTTTGCGGTAAAGCGTCTTGATATTATAGAGCACACTTCGTTTAAAAAGCTCTTTGTCAAATGCAAGTTTCGGAACCTGTTTTTTTATCATAACTATCTCCTCCTTACAAATCTAATAGTACCATCATATCATTTTTCCTAAAAAAGTAAAAGGAAATCTGGAATCAGATTTCCTTTTCTTACAAATTTTTTACTTTTTCTCCCTGTTCCAGTTCGCGTAAACGTTTGCCAGAATCGCGCCGGAAATATTATGCCATACGGAGAAAATTGCCCCCGGAACAGTTGCCATTGCCAGATCAGGGAAAGAAGTAGCAGCAAGACTGGTGGCAAGTCCGGAATTCTGCATACCGATCTCGATGGAGAGCGCCTTCGTCTTCTCCGGGTTTAACTTCAACAGTCTGCCCAGTCCGAAACCTCCCGCATATCCCAACAGATTGTGCAGAATCACTACGACAAATACGATCGCTCCTGTCGTCAGAATCTTCTCGGAGTTAGCGGAAACAACCGCTGCAACAATCATCACGATCGCAGTTACGGAAATCAGCGGCAGCACTTTAACACATTTCTGTGTGAATTTTTCAAAAAACTTATTAATCACAAAACCGAGACCGATCGGAAGGATCACAACCTTAATAATGGAGAGGAACATACTCACCATGTCCACGGTAACTGTAGTGCGTAACAGCAGATAAGTAACCGCAGGTGTGACAAAAGGCGCCAGCAGCGTATTGACGCTGGTCATGCCGACAGAGAGCGCCACATCACCTTTGGACAAAAAGGTCATGACATTGGAAGAAGTTCCGCCGGGGCATGTTCCTACCAGAATCACACCGGCCAGCAGACCTGCCTCCAGTCCAAATGCCTTGCCAAGCAGAAATGCCAGCAGAGGCATCACCGTAAACTGTGCGATACAACCGATCAGCACGTCCTTGGGACGTTTGAAAACAACCGCAAAATCGGACAGCTTGAGCGTAAGTCCCATTCCAAACATAACTACCATCAGCAGATAATTCACCCAGGATGTCTTGATCCAGTTGAGTGATGTCGGCACAAACAATGCCAACGCTGCGATCGCCAGAACGATCACTGCCATATATTTTCCAACAAAGTCGCTTATCTTCTCCAATACTTTCATTGCTTTTCTCCCTTAGTTCTTTTTCTCAACACCGATGGTTACCGTCTCGCCGTTGATATTCCACTCTTTTGCATTTGCGACAGATCCGTCATAAATAACTTCATCTGCAAGAACCTTCGCACAGATACCCTCCGCGTTTTTCTTAACAATACCGGCAATTTTGTCGTTGCCCTGCACGGATACTCTGATATGATCCATCACCTCAAAATCAGCATCTTTACGCATCGTCTGGATCTTGCTAATCACCTCATACATGAAGCCTTCCTCAATCAGTTCATCGGTCAGTCTTGTGTCCAGCACAACTGTGATACCGCCGTAGCTTTCGGACACGAATCCTTCAACCTGTGCGGCATCGATGAGCAGATCCTCCTTATCAAGAACTTCCTCCTGACCGTCAAGCGTGATCGTAAGCGTCCCTTTTTCATTCAGCTCATCCATCGCTGCATTGCCGTCCAGATTCGCCAGAACCTCCTTCAGCGCATTCAGCTGCTTGCCGAATCGTCTTCCCAGTGTCTTTAACTGCGGCTTAAAGGTATAGGAGGTGAAATCACGTACATCCTGTGAATACACCACTTCTTTGACGTTCAGCTCATCTTCAATAATCTCCTTATAGAAATCCGAGAGTTCCTCCTCAGCTTTCACATACATTTTGCCGATCGGCTGACGATTTTTGATATTAGCCGTATTTCTGGCTGCACGTCCCAGCACTACCGTCTGAAGGACTGACTCCATATCCTCCTCCAGCTTCTTGTCGATCAGAGACTCATCCACTGCCGGGAAGTCACACAGATGCACACTTTCGGGAGCGCTCAGATCCACACTTCTCACCAGATTCTGATAAATCTGCTCTGTCATGAAAGGAATCATGGGCGCAGCCACCTTCGAGATCGTCACAAGCGCCGTATACAGCGTCATGTACGCATTGATCTTATCCTGCTCCATGCCCTTTGCCCAGAAACGCTCTCTGCCACGGCGCACATACCAGTTACTCATCTCATCCACGAAATCCTGCAGCGCTCTCGCAGCTTCCGGAATTCTGTAATTCTCCAGATTTGTATCAACTGCACCGACCACAGTATTCAGCTTGGACAGCAGCCACTTATCCATAACGGAAAGCTTGTCGTATTCCAGTTTGTATTTCGTGGCATCAAACTCATCGATATTAGCATACAGCACGAAGAATGCATAGGTATTCCACAGCGTTCCCATGAACTTGCGCTGCCCTTCCATAACTGCTTTGCCATGGAAACGGTTCGGCAGCCACGGTGCAGAATTGATATAGAAATACCATCTGATTGCGTCTGCGCCATACTGGGAGAGCGCCTCAAAAGGATCTACTGCATTTCCTTTGGACTTACTCATCTTCTGTCCGTTCTCATCCTGCACATGACCGAGAACGATGACATTCTCATATGGTGCTTTGTTGAAGAGCAGCGTAGACTCCGCCAGCAGAGAATAGAACCATCCTCTCGTCTGATCCACTGCCTCGGAAATAAACTGCGCCGGGAACTGCTGCTCAAATACTTCCTTATTTTCAAACGGATAGTGATGCTGTGCAAAAGGCATCGCTCCGGAGTCAAACCAGCAGTCGATTACCTCGGGTACACGGTGCATCTCCTTGCCGCATTTCGGACATTTGATGGTGATCGCATCGATGTAAGGTCTGTGAAGTTCTACGGTCTTTGCCTCCTCATTGCCGCTCAGCTGATACAGCTCCTCACGGCTTCCAACGGATTCCATATGACCGCACTCACACTCCCACACATTCAAAGGAGTACCCCAGTAACGGTTTCTGGATACACCCCAGTCCTGAATATTTTCCAGCCAGTCACCAAAACGTCCCTTGCCGATGGATTCCGGGATCCAGTTGATCGTATTGTTATTGCGGATCAGATCGTCCTTTACCGCCGTCATCTTGATAAACCAGGACTCTCTCGCATAGTAGATCAGCGGTGTGTCACATCTCCAGCAGAAAGGATAATCATGCTCAAATTTCGGCGCATCGAACAGAAGCCCTTCCTTGTCCAGATCCTTTAACACATCGGGATCCGCATCCTTCACGAACTTTCCGGCATACGGCGTTTCCTCTGTCAGATTACCCTTGCCGTCCACAAACTGTACGAAAGGCAGATCATAATTCCTGCCGACCTTGGCGTCATCCTCACCAAATGCCGGTGCAATATGAACGATACCGGTACCGTCTGACATTGTGACATATGTGTCACAAGTTACAAAATGCGCCTTTTTATGCTGCCTGGCAGCCGACTCGCCCGCACAGGCGAACAACGGCTCATACTCCTTATATTCCAGATCTTTTCCGGTATAGGTTTCCAGAACTTCATAAGCAGGCTTGCCGTTCTCCTCATCCGCCAGCTTGCCGAGCACCTTGTCGAGCA
>CAMGRE010000026.1 GCA_946061355.1 uncultured bacterium
GGTATAAAGAATTATTCTTTTCTTAAAATAATTCAAAAAACACCTTGATTTTTATCCGGATTCAAGGTATAATATCAGAGTTGTGACAAATAACTGATATTTGTCACAACTTCCAATCGGGGTGTGGCTCAGTTTGGTTAGAGCGCCGTCTTAGGGAGGCGGAGGCCGCAAGTTCGAATCTTGTCACTCCGATTCACAAAAAAGGAAAGCCGATAAAACGGCTTTCCTTTTTACTTTCTGTTATCTGTGGCAGCAATCCCCGGATTTATTCAGTCGCTGGTCAAATCTCGTCGTGCACCGCTCTCTCCAGCTGTTCCAACGCCTGTTTCAGCACACTTCTGGGGCAGGTGATATTCACCCGCTCAAAGCCCTCGCCCTCCGGTCCGAACATCGCACCGGAATCCAACCACAGCTTTGCCCGCTTCGACACAAGCTCTTCCAGCTGCACCTCCGTCAGCCCAAGACCTCTGAAATCAAGCCATACAAGATAGGTGCCCTCCGGCTCCACCAGCTTAATTTCCGGCAATTTCTCCTTTAGGAACTCTCTGACATAGTCCAGATTTCCCTTCAGATATAATTTCAGTTCATCCAGCCACTGCGCGCCGCCCTCATAAGCCGCCTGACACGCAAAAAGCCCCATGGTATTCACCTCGCAGTAACCGGTTGCATCAATCTGTCTCTTAAACTGTTTCCTGATGTTTGCATTCGGAATAAAAATATTGGAGATCTGAAGTCCCGCCAGATTAAACGTCTTACTCGGTGCTGTGCAGATAATCGCATTGTCTGCATATTTCTCACCCAGGCTCGCAAAGACGTGATGCTTATGGCCTTCATACACAAAATCGCTGTGAATCTCATCCGCAACGACAAGCACATGATGTTTCAGACAGATATCCCCCACTCTGCGAAGTTCTTCCTCCGTCCACACACGTCCGACCGGATTGTGCGGGCTGCACAGCACGAACAGTTTCACTTTCTCAGCAATGATCTTCTGCTCCAGATCATCAAAATCCATCACATATTTTCCGTCCACCAGTTTTAACGGACTGTTGACAAGTTTCCTGTTGTTTGCTTTGATCGTCTGTCCGAAAGGATAATACACCGGCTGTTCAATCAGCACCGCATCCCCCTCCGCGGTAAATGCCCTGATCGCCATTGCGATCGCATAGACCACGCCGGGTGTCTTGACCAGCCAGCTTTCCTTTGTCTCCCAGCCGAAACGCTCCCGATACCATCCCGATACTGCCGCAAAATAGTCCTCTTTGCTTTCCGTATATCCGAAGATACCATGCTTTACCGCCTTGTCCAACCGCTCCTGAATGCAGGGAGCCACCTGAAAATCCATATCAGCCACCCACAACGGAATCACGTCTTCTGACTTTCCCCTCTCCCTCGCAAAATCATACTTTAAACTGTTTGTTCCTTTTCTCTCTGTAATCCGGTCAAAATCAAAGTTCATTGGATAAATCCACCTTTCCTGTCTGTATTTAATAAAGCTTCATCTTCTTTTAATCCATTTTCGGAATCGCCTGTGCAGTTTTCTCATGCAAACGCCTGCTCCAGATCAGCAGTCAGATCCTGTGCATTCTCAATCCCTACCGACATACGCAGAAAATCTTCCGTAATGCCGAGATGTTGTCTGACCTCAGGTGCCAGATCTCCGTGCGTCTGCAACATCGGATACGTGATCAGCGATTCCACACCGCCGAGGCTTTCCGCGTATGAGATCAGCTTCACGCGTTCGAGCACCTGCCTTGCAGTCTGCTCGCTGTCTGTCCGAAAAGAGATCATGCTTCCAAAGCCTCTTGCCTGCCTTTTGTTCACCTCATATCCCGGGTGATCCGGAAGACCGACATAATACACTTCTTTCACTTTTTTCTGTGATTTTAGCCATTTTGCAAGAAAAATTGCATTTTCCTGCTGTTTTTCCGCCCTGACAGCCAGTGTTTTGATGCCTCTGACCGTCATTTTGAAAATACGGTGTCAGAAACGTATTATCGGCAATCAGCAGAAGATTATGGCGGTCCGCGATCTCTTTCATCTGTGAGAAATCGGTCATCTTCATCGTTGGATTGCTCGGTGTCTCAATATAGAGTGCCTTCGTATTTTTCCTGACTGCCTGCTCCACCTGATCCGCGTCCGAAGTGTCCACATAGGAAAATGTGATCCCACGCTGTTCTCCGATCGCCCGAAACATTCTCACCGATCCTCCGTACAGATCCTCCGTGCAGATCACATGACTTCCCTGCTCCAGAAGCCCCATGCAGAGACCAATCGCCGCCATTCCGCTGGAACACGCCACGGTATCCGCTGCACCTTCCAGCGCAGATACGGTTTCTTCCAGTTCCGTTCTGGTCGGATTACTCTGCCTGGAATAATCATATCCTGTTGATTCTCCGATTCCCGGATGCGCAAAGGTTGCCGTCTGATAAATCGGAAGACTTACCGCTCCGTAGGAATGATTTCCCACCACGCCCTGCTCTCCGTGAATACACTTTGTGTCAATTCTATATCCCATTCCCTTTTTCAGCCTCCACATAATTCCCATTTATTTAGTAGGAATTATAACATTTTTCTTGCGGGATTGTCAATCAGTATAACAGCGATTCTGAATAAGTCAATATGTCTCGTGTACGGGATATTGTTTAAAAATCCAGAATATGATACAATTCTTTAGGACAAAAAGCAAAGGAGCGCACGTATTATGCCTATTAAAGTACAGAACAATCTTCCGGCAAAAGAAATTCTTGAGAATGAAAATATATTTGTGATGGATGAAAACCGGGCAATCCACCAGTCGATCCGTCCTCTTCAGATCTGCATCCTGAATCTGATGCCCATCAAAGAAGACACGGAATTACAACTTCTCCGTGCATTGTCCAACACACCCCTTCAGATTGATATCACTTTCATGAAAATGAACAGTCATGTCTCCCTGAATACATCGGCAAATCATCTGAACCGGTTTTACAACACATTTGACGAACTGAAAGAAAATAAATATGACGGCATGATCATCACCGGCGCTCCCGTGGAACACCTTCCCTTTGAGGAAGTTGATTACTGGCAGGAGCTCTGTGAGATCATGGAATGGACCAAAACACATGTATTCTCCACCTTCCATATCTGCTGGGGTGCGCAGGCCGGTCTGTACTATCATTTCGGCATGAAGAAATATCTCCTTCCCGAGAAGCTGTTCGGTCTGTTTGAACACCGCGTCATGAACCGCAAGATTCCGCTTGTCAGAGGCTTTGACGACATCTTTATGGCGCCTCACAGCAGACATACTGCAGTCTCCAACGAGGAGATCCACGCATGCAAGGATCTGATCGTGCTTGCCGAATCCGACAAGGCCGGCGTCTATCTGTGCATGACCAGAGACGGCCGTCAGGTATTCGTCATGGGACATCCGGAGTATGACCGTGTCACTCTGCATAATGAGTATATTCGGGATAAAAACAAGGGACTTGACATCAAACTCCCCGAGAATTACTACACCAACGGCGACTGTACCATCCGTCCGAACCTGCAGTGGCGCGCTCATTGCAACAACCTGTATACGAACTGGCTGAACTACTACGTATATCAGGAAACACCGTACGAACTCAACGAAATTCACGGAGAATAAACATATGCGTAATAACACAGGCGGGACTGTTCATGCAGCCCTGCTTTTAGCGTGAAAATTGCTATCAAAACATAGCAGGAGAATACATTCGAAAAGTGTTTTAGTATCAGCCGTTTTCGAGAAAGATGATGAACAGGGCGGCGAGGACTGTCTGAGCACTGCCGGTTTTCAAATCTTTGACCTCCCGGAACCTTCGCGGGGATTTCCTAATTGTTTTCGGGCGGACCGCTTATCGTGCCGCTTCTGCGGAACTCGCGTTGCTCAGACAGTCCTCGAAGCGGCGCATATCCGCCCGTTAAAACAATAAGGAAATCCGTCGCTTGATCCCGATGTCGGTCAAAGAATTGAAATACCGGCAGATGCGAGTTCCGCAGACGCCCTGCTATCAAACATCGTCTTTCCGAAAACGATGCTGATACTTAACACTTTGAGAGTATTCCACTGCTATGTTTTGATAGCATGAGACCAAAATAAACGGGGCTGCCTGAACAGCCCCGCCTGATTTATAACGCTTATTTTATACCGCTTCCACATTCTTGGTCGCTACGACCGCCACCTTTGTCCCTGCCACATCTGCAAGAACGACATCGCCGATATGAACCGGTGCCTTTGCGGTCACCTTGTTGATATCCTTCATGCAGTCAAAAATTTTGCTCTTGGGGATATCTTCCTTCGTCTTCACGGAAACGAAAGCTTTCTCGCCTCCCTCGACCTTAACTGTGGATGTCACGATACGTGTGGGATTTGTCACTTCCTTCTCCGCATAGGCTGCGCCTCTCGGACAAGTGTTACCCGATATCTTTACAACCTCTCCCCCATCTATTTCTACCGTAAGAGCGCATCCAAGGGGGCATCCAATACATGTCAGTTCTTTGATCTCTTTTGCCATTTCCTCATCACTCCTTTTCTATTTTTACGGTAATCGTCTTCAGATCGGGATAAGCCTGCAGTTTTTCTTTCTGAAGCTTGATCTCTTCCATCTCACCGGGCGCCATCACAGGTTTCTTCCTGTGCATCACTCTCTCATCATTGTAATATACGCTGATGTAAGAATCCTTGAACACTGCACCCACACGGAAACGCACGGTCAGCAGATCATCCATCTGATCCACGCGTATAAATCTCGGCACGGTATAACGTGCTCCTTCCGTGGCGATGATGTCAACTTTGCTTCCCTCTGCCTTTTCACCGGCAGTTACGTATTTCGCCGCATTGATACCTGCCCTCGTTGCCTCCTCAGACACATAATCCACCAGATCATGCACATGGAGCACATTACCGCAGGCAAATACACCCTCAATGCTCGTTTCAAGACTCTCATTGACTACCGGTCCGCTTGTGACCCTGTCGATCTCCACACCCATTCCGCGTGAGAGCTCATTCTCGGGAATCAGACCTACCGATAAGAGCAGCGTATCGCAGGAATAATATTCTTCGGTACCGGGGATCGGCTTGCCATCCGGTCCGACCTCTGCCAGCGTGATTCCCTTCAACCGCTCTTTGCCATCGATATCCACAACTGTATGGCTGAGCTTAAGCGGAATGCCGTAATCGTCCAGACACTGCACAATATTTCTCTTCAGACCGCCGGAATACGGCATCAACTCTGCCACAACCTTAACCTTGGCGCCCTCCAGCGTCATACGTCTTGCCATGATCAGTCCGATATCGCCGGATCCGAGGATTACAACCTCTTTGCCGGGCATGTACCCTTCCATGTTGACAAGGCGCTGTGCCGTGCCGGCCGAGAAGATACCCGCCGGCCGATATCCAGGAATATTCAGTGCTCCCCTGGAACGCTCCCTGCAGCCCATGGCCAGGATCACTGCCTTGGCCTGAATCGTGAACATGCCATCCTCTCTGTTCATGGCTGTAACAACCTTATCATGGCTGATATCCATTACCATGGTGTTTAATTTGTACTCAATGCCGAGTTCCTTTACCTTATCGATAAAGCGCCCTGCATACTCAGGGCCTGTCAGCTCCTCCTTAAAGGTATGCAGTCCGAATCCGTTGTGGATACACTGATTCAGAATACCGCCGAGCTCTTTATCACGCTCCAGTATCAGGATACTCTGGATCCCCTGTTCTCTCGCGGAAGCTGCTGCTGCAAGTCCGGCAGGGCCGCCGCCTACTATTACGATATCATATGCTTTCATAGACTTCCCTCCCTACACCTGTTCCTTCGTGCGTCCCACTACAATTTCGGAACCGCTTCCTGTCTTGGTGATATTTAACATACTTGTTCCAAGTTCCCGCTCAAGAATCTCCATTGTTCTCGGTGAGCAGAATCCCGCCTGGCATCTTCCCATTCCGGCTCTGGTTCTGCGCTTCACGCCGTCCAGGGATTTAGCGCCGACCGGTCTGTGGATGGCATCCAGGATCTCTCCCTCTGTCACCATCTCACAACGGCAGATAATGTTGCCGTAAGCAGGCTGCTTCTTAATCAGTTCATTTCTCTCTTCAATTGAGAGCGTCTCCGGATTCAGGACTCCCTTTCTGGTACTTACGAAATCATCTTTTTTCTCAAGCCCCATCAGATCCCGCAGGATATCAGCAACCATAACACCGATTGCCGGCGAACTGGACAGACCGGGCGACTCAATTCCGGCCACATCGATGAACTGCTTTGCATCCTCAACCTCACCGATAATGAACTCATGCCCAGCCTCATGAGCACGAAGTCCGGCAAAGGATGTGATCACCTGACGGATCGGCAGATCCTTGACTGTTGCACCTGCCTTCGAGATCAGATCATCAAGTCCGGCTCTTGTTGTATTGGTACCTTCTTTATTCTCAATATCCACCGCCGTGGGACCTACGATCAGATTTCCGTGGATCGTCGGAGAAACCAGCACGCCCTTTCCTAACTTGGTAGGAAGCGGGAAGATCGTCTTTGACACATAATTTCCCACATTCTTATCAAGCAGACAGTAATCTCCTCTTCTCGCAACAATCTTGATCTTCTTCCCGCTCACCATATTGTGAATCTCATCCGCATAGACTCCGGCCGCATTCACAACATATCTGCTCTCGATATCCCCTTTTCCGGTATGGATCAGATAACTTCCGTCTTTCTTGTCAATCCCGGTCACTTCCGTATCAAACTTGAATTCCACGCCATTGACGTTAGCATTTTCTGCCAATGCGATTGTCAGCTGGAACGGGCATATGATGCCACCGGTCGGTGCATAGAGCGCACCCTCCACCTGATCGGAAAGATTCGGCTCCATTGCCAGCACCTCTTCCTTACTCAGGATCTTTAACTCTTTCACTCCGTTTGCAACGCCTCTGTCATACAGAGTTTTCAGCCCCGGCAGATCCTCCTTGTGCATGCACACTACCAGAGAACCGTTCCGCTTAAAAGGAATGTCCAGATCTTTCGCCAGTTCTCCCATCATTTCATTTCCCTGTACATTCAGCTTTGCCATCAGGGAACCTTCCGCCGCATCAAATCCGGCATGAACAATTGCGCTGTTCGCTTTGGAAGTACCGCAGCACACATCTTCGCACTTCTCAATGACACAGGCATTGACCTTGTATCTTGACAATTCACGCGCCACTGCACATCCGGCCACTCCGGCACCTATGATCACAACATCATACATAACACAATCTCCTTCATCAAAAAGAGCAGGACAATTAGTGATGCCACAACGCATCACTATTGCCTGCTCCATTCTCATGCAATACCTTCTTCAATTGTTTCGGAACTTATTGCAATCTCACTATCCGGCGCTCACGCGCCACTCATTCATCATTTTACCGCTGCGCGGTTTACTCATTCTATCTGTTACGTATTACTTATGCCCACGGAATAGCTCCATACAGAAGTACTGCTACAACTGCACCGATGATAGGTCCAACTACAGGAATCCAAGCATATCCCCAATTGGAATCGCCCTTGCCCTTGATCGGCAGAATTGCATGTGCAATACGAGGGCCAAGATCTCTTGCAGGGTTGATTGCGTAACCTGTCAGACCACCGAGAGACATACCGATGGAAACGATGATACCGAATACAAGCAGCTTATCAACGCCGGCAACAGCATTCACCTGGCCAAGACCCTTGATCGCAAATACAAGGATAAATGTGCCAACAGCCTCACTGAGCAGATTCAGTCCAACATTGGGAATGGAAGGACCGGTAGAGAAGCAGCCAAGCTTTGTTCCGGGATCGTCTGTCGCATCAAACTGTGCCTTGAACAGAAGGTATACGATACATGCACCAAGGAATGCTCCAAGGAACTCGCCTGCGAAATACAGCGGAACAACAGACCAGGAAATGCTTCCGTCCACTGCAAGAGCGATCGTCAATGCGGGATTAAAGTGTGCCCCGGATGCTGCGCCAAAGATAAACGCAGGAAGGAGAACTGCAAGACCCCAGGCAAACGTGATCTGGATAGATCCGGCACCCTTCATACCTGACTTGTTCAATGTAACGTTTGCAACAACGCCATCACCAAGGATGATCAACAACATCGTACCAATTAACTCTGCTAAAAATATCAACATATAATATTACCCCCTTTTTGTCATATCTGTGGATTAGTCTTCTTTTGCCCAGCCATAAGAGCATTTCACAGCCTTATTCCAGCCCTTGACACTTGCTTTTCTGTCTTCATCAGACATCTCAGGCTTGAATACGCGGTCGATCTGCCAGTTCTTGATAACGGCTTCTTTGCTGTCCCAATATCCTACTGCCAGACCTGCCAGATAAGCAGCACCCATAGCGGTGGTCTCTACACATACAGGACGGTTAACCGGAGCATTGATGATATCGGACTGGAACTGCATTAAGAAGTTGTTAGCGCAAGCGCCGCCGTCAACCTTCAGAGCGCTCAGTGTAATTCCGGAGTCAGCCTGCATAGCAGCGATTACATCGTTTGTCTGATATGCCAGAGACTCAAGGGTAGCTCTGATGATATGATACTTGTTAACGCCACGTGTCAGACCTACGATCGTTCCTCTTGCATACTGATCCCAATGAGGAGCTCCGAGTCCTGTGAATGCAGGAACAACGTAGCAGCCGTTTGTATCTTTCACCTTCTGTGCCATGTACTCGGAATCCGGTGATGTATCGATCAGTTTCATCTCATCACGAAGCCACTGGATTGCAGCGCCTGCAACAAAGATAGATCCCTCAAGAGCATAATTTACTTTTCCGTCAAGACCCCATGCGATTGTGGTAACCAGACCGTTCTTGGAATAAACGGGCTTCTCACCGGTATTCATTAACAGGAAGCATCCTGTACCGTATGTATTCTTTGCCTCACCTGCTGTGAAACATGTCTGTCCGAACAGAGCTGCCTGCTGATCGCCTGCAGCGCCGCCAATCGGGATCGGTCCGCCGAAGAAGGACGGATCTGCCTCGCCGTAAATGCAGCTGGACGGTTTTGCTTCGGGAAGCATGCACTCAGGAATATTCAGCTCTTTTAAGATATCCTGATCCCATTTCAACTCTTTGATATTGAAAAGCATGGTACGGGAAGCGTTGGAATAATCCGTTACATGAACTTTTCCCTTTGTCAGTTTCCAGATGAGCCATGTCTCAACGGTACCGAACAGCAGCTTGCCTGCCTCAGCCTTCTCTCTTGCCCCCTCAACGTTGTCGAGAATCCATTTTAATTTTGTTCCGGAGAAATATGCGTCAATCACAAGACCGGTTTTCTCACGGAATGTGTCGATAAGCCCCTTTGCCTTCAGAGAATCGCAGTACTCGGAAGTACGGCGGCACTGCCATACGATTGCATGGTAAACAGGCTCTCCTGTCTCCTTATCCCATACGATCGTTGTCTCTCTCTGATTGGTAATACCGATTGCAGCGATGTCTGCTGCTGTTGCGCCAATCTTGGACATAGCCTCCACAGCTACCCCTAACTGTGTGGACCAAATCTCATTGGCATCGTGCTCAACCCAGCCGGGCTTCGGGAAATACTGTGTAAATTCCTTCTGTGCCACGCTGCACATCTCGCCGCGCTCGTTGAACAGGATACATCTGTTACTTGTTGTTCCGGCATCCAATGCCATTACATATTTTGCCATTATATACCCTCCTTCTCTATCATCAAGGGAACTATCCCCCGATTTACAGCTTTTTGATCGTTCCTACCTGCTCCAGGTCACTGATGATCTCCTCCATGGATAACCCCACCTTTGCATCCATGGTACCGGTGACTGCGCCTTCCACGATAGGACAATCTACCATTTTAACCTTTTTGTCCGGCATACCCTCCAGAACCATCTCTGTCGTCATCACCGAACTCCCCATATCCATCAGAACCAGTACGCCGTCCTCACTGTACACTTTTTCCACTGCTTCTCTGATCTTATCATAGCTGGTGCCAAAGCTGCCGTCCTCTAATCCCCCAGCGGCTGCCATCGGTGTCTCCGGCGCCATCATACCGGCGAGCTCAACCACACTCTCTGCCAGATGTTCACAGTGTGACACAAACACAAACCCAACCATACTACACCTCTTCTGCAAGCACCTCAAGCATCATCGTGAAAGATGTCGCTCCCGGATCCTGATGTCCGATACTTCTCTCACCCACATAGCTTGCACGGCCTTTTGTCGCAATGATCGTCTTGGTGTATTCCACACCCTTCTGCGCTGCGGTAACGCCTGATGCAAAGGTTTTGCTCTTATCTCCGGAAGCTTCCCACTCTGCCTTCATTGCATCCAGAGCAGGTACCATTGCATCAAGCATTGTCTTTTCGCCTGTGGTTGACTTTCCGCGGGCCTTGATTCCTTCAATTCCCGCCTCAAATGCCTGTAAAAACTCCGGTACAGAGACCTCTGCCTTGCCTTTCAGTGCCATGCCCATCTTCATAAAAGCGGTGCCGTACAGCGGACCCGAAGAACCTCCTACAGTAGAAACCAGTGCCATTCCGGTGTTGCGGAGAATATCGCCGGTGTCCTCTGTATTCATTGCATCCAGCTTCTGGTTTACCATTGCAAATCCTCTCGCCATATTGATACCATGATCACTGTCTCCTATCGGACTGTCCAGCTCTGTGAGGAAATCCTTCTCCTCCTCGATTTTTGCCGCAATCTTTTTTAACACATCAATTATTTTTACCGTATTCATGTTCTCTCGCTCCTATGTCATTCTCTTATTTCCGGCAATCCCGGTTCACCTGTTGTGCCGTCTGTCGTATGGTTTATGCCTTAAATGCAGGCGTATCTGCCTTTGCATCCAACAGTGTCTTCAGCTCATCGTCAAGACGCAGTACGGAGATTGAGAATCCTTCCATCTCGATGGAGGTCATGTACTCGCCCACCAGCGTCTTGTACACTTTGATGCCTTTCTCTGCCAGAATATCAGCCACCTTATTATTGATGATAAACAGCTCCATGAGCGGTGTTGCGCCGGATCCGTTCACCATGACTGCAACTTCACTTCCGCTGTAATCGATGTCTGCAAGGATCTTATCCATCAGAAGTGTGGTGATCTCATCCGCTGTCTTGATCTTATCGCGGTGTGTGCCGGGCTCTCCATGGATACCGATGCCGATCTCCATCTCATCCTCTGCCAGCTCAAATCCGGGCTTTCCTGCTGCCGGTACGGTACAAGGCCTGATCGCCGCACCCATTGTACGAACATTATCGATAACCTTCTGTGCCACTGCCTGAACTTCGTCAAGGGAAGCACCCGTCTCAGCCTTTGCTCCGGCGATCTTATGTACGAATACCGTACCTGCCACGCCTCTTCTTCCTACGGTGTAAAGACTGTCTTTTACGGCAACATCATCATTGACAATAACCTGTTTCACTTTAATGCCGTCTGCCTCAGCCATCTCACCTGCCATCTCAAAGTTCATGACGTCACCGGTATAGTTCTTGATAACCATGAGTACTCCGGCATCGGTGGCAATCGCCTTGATTCCTTCATACACCTGATCCGGTGTGGGAGAGGTAAATACAGCTCCTGCAACCGCAGCGTCCAGCATACCTCCGCCAACATAGCCGCCGTGTGCCGGCTCATGTCCGCTTCCGCCTCCGCTGATCAGTGCTACTTTTCCCTCTTTCTTGTTCGCCCTGACAACCACATTGCCGCTGTCAAGCTTGCGAAGATACTGGGGATAAGCTTTCACCATACCCTGAATCATCTGGTCTTCCACCTGATCAGTTCCGTTAATAAACTTCTTCAATTTTACTGCACCTCCTTATGTATATGTTAATTTAAATTGTGCTCATCTAACTATATGCTTATCCACATCAATTCATTACCTGCACATTTTGGCTACCTACATAAACCATACTTTTTCACTGGTGGAAGAGATTGCAATCGCTCCGTTGTCAAGAGCCAGCATCACATCCTCCCTGTCGGAGATCAGTCCGCCGGCCACCACCGGAACCTTACTGATACCGTTCACCTTGCGGATGATCTTTGGCATCACACCGGGCAGGATCTCGATCACATCCGGGAGTACGCTGCCGTTCTGCTTCTCGATATTCACAAGCGCCATAGAATCGATCACGAAATATCTGAGTACCGTATACAGCCCGAGTTCCCTGGCATGCCGGATCAGTGTGCTCTTCGTGGTTATGATCCCGTCTGCTTCCGTATACTCTCTGATATAATCCAGTGCGATCTCCTTACCGCTGAGCCCGGCGATCAGATCGATATGTACCATGGCGATCTTCCCGGAATCCTTGATCTGCTTCACAATATCCTTAATACTGCAAATATCCCCAAAAAGAATGAAAACAACCTGTATATCCGACTTCAGGCACCGTTCCAGTCCCTCCATATTCTTGATCGCCGCAACAATAGGAGTATCCTCCAATATCTCTCTGAATGTCCGTCTCATGGTATGTGCCTTTCCATTGTCATTATGAATAAAAAAAGAGCAAGCAAATTAGACCAACTATTACCGTTGTTAAATGCCCTACTCTTTTCTCCATGGCGACTATGAATTATTTCCAACTGAAATCATCATAGCACCGTTTTGTTTAATTTGCAATATGAATTCCAAAAAACGCGCTCTGTTTTTCGCAATTTTTACATTTCTCGTCATCCAAAAATCAGAAATGGTTATTATTTTTATTGTAATTGTTTAATTCCAACAGTTTTTTCTGTGTATTTTGTATACTTGTGACAAACACTTCTTCCAAACTGTAAAAGCAGTCCTTTTGCTCTGTTTTCTCTCACTCCAGAAATTTCTTCTGGGCTTTCACAGCCAGATACCCGAATATCACGACAACAGCAAAGAAAACTACCGTCAGAGCCAGCTGCACCATTGCAAGTCCGCCGTACAGATCGTTGATGATCCCGACAATTCCGCAGACCACTGCACAGAGGCCCACAATGACAGTCTTGGGAAACATAAACCGGATGAACCCTTCCACGTCTCTCGCTTTGGAAAGATCAAAGTCCTTGCTCACCATGATTCCCTTGGCGAGACTTCCCGTCCGTTTCATTTCCACTGCCTTATAGATAAAATATCCGCCCATGATCGCGATAAACGCATCCAGCATCAATCCCATTTCCATAAATCCGTTCTCCCTCTCTTTATCATACGTGCAAGAATGCGCAGACCATATCTGCCATCTTGTCTTTATCGCACTCATTCTTATGGATCACCGGCGCCGTGCGGATCTCCTCTATCGCATTCGGCACAGCGACATTGCCGATCCGGGACAGTTCGTCCACCAGTGCAAAATCATCCATCGTATCATATTTCGGATCGATCGCTTTCATCACGCTTCTTGTGAACTTGAAGGGGCTCGCCGTGGACGCGATCACTGTTTTGGTCTGATCTTTCGTCTCTTCCTTATATTTATCATAAACAGCCGATGCGACCGCCGTATGGGTATCGATCACATAACCTGTCTCTCCGTAGAGAGTTCTGATCTTGTCAAACGTCTCCGCCTCTGTGCTGTAGCCTCCGTAGAAATCTCCCAGCGCCTGCTTCATCTCCTCCGTAATCGCATAGCTTCCCGAACCGTTCAGGGATTCCATCAGTTTGGCATTCTTCTGTGCATCCTCCCCCGCGATCAGATAGATCAGACGTTCCAGATTGCTGGAGATGAGGATATCCATGGAAGGCGAACTGGTCAGCACAAACTCCCGGTTCTTATCATAAGTTCCTGTCCGGAAGAAATCGAACAGCACCTTATTCTCATTGGAAGCACAGATCAGTTTTGCGATGGGAACGCCCATCTGCTTTGCAAAATATGCCGCCAGGATATTTCCGAAATTGCCGGTGGGCACAGTCACATTGATCTTCTCACCCGAAGCGATCTTGCCTTCCTTCAGAAGCTTTGCGTAAGCATATACATAGTATACGACCTGCGGCACCAGACGGCCGATATTGATTGAATTTGCCGATGAGAACTGGAACCCTGCATCATCCAGCTTCTCTGCCAGATCTTTGTCCGCAAAGATACGTTTCACGCCGGTCTGGGCATCGTCAAAGTTTCCGTGAATCCCGACCACGAAAGTATTGTCTCCCTTTTGGGTGACCATCTGCTTCTCCTGGATCGGGCTGACACCGTTCTTGGGATAGAATACGATGATCTTTGTTCCCTCTACATTCGCAAAGCCTGCCAGTGCAGCCTTGCCGGTATCTCCTGAAGTGGCTGTCAGGATGACAATCTCGTTTTTGACGTGATTCTTCTTTGCCGCAGTCGTCATCAGATGCGGCAGGATGGACAGAGCCATATCCTTAAAGGCAATGGTCGCTCCGTGAAACAGTTCCAGATAATATGTACCCTGTGCCTCCACAAGCGGCGCGATCTCCTCCGTGTCAAACTTGGAATCGTACGCTCTGGCAATGCAGTTTTTCAGTTCTGTTTCTGTAAAATCCGTAAGGAACAGCTTCATCACTTCATATGCCGTCTCCTGGTAGGTCATGCCTGCCAGCTCTTCCATCGTCTTATCAAGCGCCGGAATCCGCTCCGGGACAAAAAGTCCGCCGTCCTCCGCAAGTCCTTTCAGAATCGCCTGACTCGCCGTGATCGGCTGACTGTTGCTTCTTGTACTTTTGTATCGAATCTCCATGGTTTTCCCCTTTCGTGTACGTATCATGCCTTATGTATTGTACCACAAACTCCACGCCCCTGCAATGACAGGGTGGATCAGGAAAAGAACTCATGTCCGCCGTACTTAAACAGCGGCTTCAGGTGCCGGTCAAACCATTTCATCTTCTCAGGATCCGCCGACTTTCTTGACACGAAATAGAGAGCACCTCTGGAATAATCTTCTCCCATCAATGCCCTGTCAACCGCCTCCACTGTTTCCTCAGTTATCTTTACCTTACGATATCTTCCGTCCCGCACGGGAGAAAACTGGCAGATCCCGTGATCTGTCTGGAACACAACCTCCTCAATGGTATCCGGAAATTTGTCGTTCTCCACACGGTTTAATACAACTCCGGCGACCAGCATTTTGCCGCTCAAATCTTCTCCGCCCGCCTCTGCCTCCACGATCCGGCACAGGATCTCACGCTCCTTATCCGTGGCATCGTACCTCGCTTTGCGCTCCATCACCTGATAACCGATGACACGCTGTCCCGAGGAGGACATTTTCATCCGTTCCTGGCAGCTCGTCTCCTCAAGCTCTGCCATGTCATCCATGATCATCATCTGAAACGCCGGTGTCGATGCATACCTGCTTCTCTGTGCCACCCTGATACAGCAAAGTCCCGTGACAAAAACCAGATTGCAGAGCAGTAACAGCATTGCATATTTTTTATACATACTTTTTTCCTCGCAATAATAATTCTATACAGCTTGACTCAAAAATATGCAAAAAAGATGTCCAATTATACCGCGCGAATGCGCATCCCCCGGAGGGTACCATGAATCGAAGATTCATGATATACTGTCTGTATGAAAACGACTCTTCCGGGCGTTTTTTGCGCCACCAAAAAAGACGGAAGCCTCTATTACCGTGCTTCCCTTACATACCGTTCAAGGCATATCAGTCTGGGCAGTTTTGCCTCGGAGGCAAAGGCCCACGAGGCATATCTGGACGGGTGCCGGATTTTGCATGACACCAGTGTCACAATTGGTTCCTATGACAATACCGGTGCGCTCACTTTTCCCAAATGGGTCAGTCTGCTCAATTTCCGGGACAACGGCATCTACATTGCCACTCCCATCTATATCTACAAAAAATTTTTTGAGTACTATCTCGCACCGGATCACGTCCTGAAATTTGATCTGGATGATCTGTTTTTCTATTCCTCGCACAAGATCATGAAACGGGGCGGCCATCTCTTCGTGGCGGATTACGGGATGCAGGTCAATATCGCCTCCCGTTACGGCATCAAAAATTATGGGGTTGAGGGAAGAGACTACCGCTTCGTCAACGGTGATCCCAATGACTACCGGTACGAAAATATCGAGATCCTCAACCGCTATCACGGGGTCAGCCGTATCCGGCACAAACACAAGGAAAGCTTTCAGGCAAAGATCCACGTGCGCAGCACCCTTCTGGTCGGCAGATATGAATCGGAGATCCATGCGGCGATCGCTTACAACAAGGCCATCGATATCCTCAAAAAAGCCGGCGTAAAGAAGCAGTATGTCCCCAATTATATTGAGAACCTGTCGCCTGCTCTCTACGCCGACATCTATAATTCCCTGAAAATCTCCGATACGATCCTGTCATACAAAGAACCGGCAGATCATACCGGACGCCCCCAAACGACGCGCCGCACATAACTGCAGTTTACAGTACACCCTTGGTCGACCACACGCCGTCGATCCTTGTCTCATACTGTGTTGCCTGATCAAGCGCCTTTGCGAATGCCTTGAAGCTCGCCTCCGCAATATGATGATTGTTCAGCCCGTCAAGCTTCTTGATATGCAGATTCATCCCTGCGTTATACGAAACCGCATAAAAGAATTCACGGAACATCTCCGTATCCATCTCCCCGATCTTCGGCACAGTATACGCACAGTCAAAATTCAGATACGGTCTGCCTGACAGATCAATCGCACACAACACCAGTGTCTCATCCATTGGGAGCATCATGCTGCCATAACGTTTGATCCCCTGCTTGTCCCCCAGCGCTTTGCGGACCGCCTCGCCGAGCGCAATGCCGACATCCTCTATCGTATGGTGGGAATCTACCTCAGTGTCTCCTTTGCACGTCAGTTTCAGGTCAAACAGACCGTGTCTCGCAAATCCTTCCAGCATATGATCAAAGAAACCGATGCCTGTGCGCACATCATAATTTCCTTTTCCGTCCAGATTCAGAGTGACGGAAATATCCGTCTCCTTTGTTTTCCTCTCCACTGTTCCAATCCGTTGTTCCATTTCCCGTTCCTCCTATTTCGCTTTATAGTCGATAAAACAGATACTGAGCGCCGCCGGTTCTTCCAGCCCTTCCATCTTCGCGCTCTTTGTATATTCCCACCT